>WLHO01000019.1 GCA_009702645.1 Actinomycetota bacterium
CCGAGAAACGCTTTGACTCAACTAATTGCCTCTCTCGAGAAGCACTTTGAAGCTGCTAGCTCAAAACGCGGCGAAGAAGACTCAAGCGGCGAGCAGGCCTACTACCAACTCGAGGATGCGTTTCTCAATTACGAAGAAGCGATCAGTTCCGAGTTAGGTGAATTTCTACCTTTTACTTTGGCTGAAGACGATCAGTGAGTTTTTTTGAAGCCCTAATCCTTGGTCTTGTTCAGGGTCTTACGGAGTTCTTACCAATATCTTCTTCTGCTCATGTGCAAATTGCACAGCAGCTGATGAATCTCTCCGAACTTTCTAAACCTCAGCTAACAGCCTTTATCGCAACTATTCAGTTAGGTACTGAGTTGGCTGTGGTTGCATACTTTATAAAGGACATTGGTCGAATAGGTTCTTCTTGGTTGCGCTGGAGCGCTAATCCAAAGTCAAAAATGACAAGTGATACAAAACTGGGTTGGCTAATCATTATAGGAACACTGCCAGTTGTGATTCTTGGCCTGGCATTTCGGGACTTCATCGAAAATGATGTCCGAAACCTTTGGGTTATCGCATACATGTTAATTGGCTTCGGTTTGTTGCTCGGCGTTGCCGACTTGCTAGGCAAGAGACAAAAGACGATCAAAGACTTGAGCTACTCCCACGGCGTGATGTTTGGTATTGGGCAGGCACTTGCTCTGATTCCAGGAGTTTCGCGTTCAGGTGGAACAATCACTGTTGGTTTGATGCTTGGCTACACCAGAGAAGCGGCGGCTCGATATAGCTTCCTACTTGCCATACCGGCCGTACTCGGTTCTGGTTTGTTCCAGTTCTTTTCTTCAGTCGGCGATCTGGATCAACAGCTACTTACAGCCACGATTGTCGCAACTATTGTGTCTGGTGTGGTTGGACTGAGTGTCATCCACTACCTATTGAAATACCTTCAGAAGGGCTCTTTCTTGCCTTTTGTTATTTGGCGCGTTCTGGTTGGTAGCTGGCTGCTGGTGATGCTTTCAACCGGTTCAATAGTTGCCTAGTTCTCGGGTGGTTTTTCTTCCGATTGCAAGAACTTCTCTAGTTCCCGCGCGATAGCTTCGCCGGACGCTGCCTCTGATTCAAATTCGTCCCGGTTTTTCTCTAACTGTTGGATGTAGCCGGCCATTTCCTCATCGTTTTCTGCAATCTCATCGATGCCACGTTCCCACTCAAAAGCTTGGTCAGCAAGATCGCCTTGAGAGAAACTAACTCCAAGCATTTTCTCGAGCTCGGCCATTAGAGCAAGGGTTGCTTTAGGGGAAGGCGAGTTGTGTACGTAATGAGGTACCGCGGCCCATAGAGCCATGGTCGGGATACCAATTTCCTCTAGAGCGATACCGAGCGTTGACAGAATTCCAACTGGGCCTTCATAGCTGCTTCTCTCAATGTTCATTGCTGATCGAACAGCCTCATTCTGGCTTGTCGCGTTCACTGTAATTGGTCTGGTGTGCGGTGTGTCAGCCAACATTCCGCCAAGGAATATCACGGCATCGATTTCCCGATCTTCTATCATTTCGAGAATCTCGGAGGTAAATGCTTTCCATCTTCGCGCGGGCTCTGTTCCGATAAGAACGCTAAACCTAGATAAGGCAGGGTCCTTCTCGGTTGAGATCATGAAGCTGGTTCCTGGCCAGGTAAGTTCGCGATTACCGGCTTCATCAAAAGATACGGAGGGGCGAGTGAACTGGAAATCGTAATAATCTTCTGCATCGACTTCAGCTGCCACTTGACATTGCAGAGCTTCGCTTATGAGCTTCGCCGCTTGAGATGCTGACTCGGCTGCATCGTTCCAGCCTTCGAATGCACAGATAAGCACTCTTCCGCCAAAAATACTGTCCCGGCTAGTCACTTTTTGAAATCTTGCCCTTTGTTTGCTTACTGGATTGCGATGGTTTAACTGTAAGGCTAAAAGCCAAAGCTAGACTTCAACCATCATGATTTTCAAGCAACTTCCAGCCGCCGTACTCTGGGACATGGACGGCACTCTCATTGACTCAGAGCCCTATTGGATGAGAAGTGAAGGGGATTTTGCTGCCGCAAATAACAGCACCTGGACTGTTCAAGATGGCTTGAGCCTGGTGGGAATGTCGCTTTATGATTCCTCAAAAATCATCAAAGACAAGGTTGGATCAGAACTTGATCCCGAGCAGATTGTTCAGCATCTAACCGACGGGGTAGCTGCACAGCTAAAGCAAGAGATTCTGTGGAGACCGGGAGCAAGAGAGCTTTTGCTGCTGCTTCGTAAGAAGAAAGTAAAAACCGCCCTTGTCACTATGTCTATGCGTCGCATGGCCACGCAGGTTGTTGATGCGATTGGATTTGATTGCTTTGACGTCATTGTCGCAGGCGATGATGTTCGCCAAGGTAAACCCCATCCTGAGCCTTACCTAAAAGCAGCTGAGCTTCTTGGAGTAAAGGCCGAGGACTGTGTTGCGTTTGAAGATTCTCTAACTGGACTTAGATCTGCTGAAGCTGCAGGAACAAAAGCAGTTGGAATCAAAAACATCGTTGAAATCCCGTCCCAACCAGGAAGAATTCTTTGGCCAACCCTTGAGGGTGTGGGGATGTCGAATCTTCGGGGCTTATTCAAATGACCAAGAGATCTCACTTATTCAAAGCTGGTGACAAAGTCCAGCTCACAGGACCAAAAGGGCGACTGAACACCATCACGCTGGTCAAAGGCGGAGCTTTTGGAACCCATCGAGGGGATCTAAAGCACGATGACATCATTGGCAAAGCCGATGGATCAGTTGTCGCGAATCAGAACGGCGTTGAGTATCTTGCCTTGAAACCACTGCTGAATGACTTTGTTCTATCGATGCCTCGCGGAGCGGCGATTATTTACCCAAAGGATGCGGCGCAGATTCTTGTAGAAGGCGACATCTTTCCAGGAGCCGTTGTTGTCGAAGCTGGCGTTGGCTCGGGAGCGTTGAGCATGTACCTTCTTCGTGCCATTGGAGAAAACGGAGAGCTGCATTCGTTTGAGCGCCGATCAGAGTTCGCTGAAATTGCAGCAGGTAATGTAAAGAGCCAAACCGGCTCGAACCCAAAGAACTGGAAGATTCACTTAGGTGATCTCCAGGAACAGCTCCCAAAGAAACTCAAGCCCCAGAGTGTAGATCGCGTTGTGCTGGACATGCTCGCGCCGTGGGAGTGTATCGATGAGTGCGCCAATGCACTTGCCCCTGGCGGATTGATCATCGTTTACGTTGCCACCGTGACGCAGCTATCAAGAGTCGTAGAGGACCTTCGTTCTACTAGATTGTTCACCGAACCTAACGCTTTCGAGTCTCTTGTTAGACCTTGGCACCTACAGGGCTTGGCAGTAAGGCCAGAGCACCGCATGATCGGCCACACGGGATTTTTGTTGACTGCCCGACGTCTGGCGCCCGGGGCAGTGCTTCCTCAATTCAAGTCCAAGGTGAAATCCACTGAGTATAAAGATGAGGACGTACTGGCCTGGAATCCTGACGGGCTGGGAGAGCGAAAGGTATCTGAAAAGAAGCTTCGCAAGACTGTACGAAAGGCTACTTCCTAACGGTTAGTGGGATTTCCATCCTGGCGAGTAAACTTGAGCTCAATCTCAACTAGAAAGTTGCTTCTCTTGCAAAAATCCGTCCTTGTTCTTTCCAGCATTCTTTTGACTGCGTCTTTGACTTCTTGTGCCCCGGCGCAAGATCTCGCATGCGCTCAGTTCACCGGTGGAGAGCAGGTTGATTCCATCAGCGTCTCCGAGACTCTTGGAGAGCAACCAGTGGTTAGTTTTCCATCTCCACTAAACGCTGAAGCAGTACAAGCACGCGTAGTAGTTCAAGGAGACGGTCCTGTCTTCACTGGCCGAAATTTGGTTGAATTTGAATTCGCTGGATACAACGGAGGAAGCGGACAGCTGATTCAACAATCCAGCTTTGACGGCATTGAGACCCCATCAGGGTTTTTTGGACCGGGACAAGTTCCAAATTTCTGTGACGCACTGGCTGGAGCCAAAGAAGGTTCTCGAGTGGTCGCAATTCTTCCACCTGACCAGGCACATAACGGAGAAGGAGTGCCAGCCCTTGGTGTTGGTCCAGCTGATTCATTCATCTTCGTTATTGATCTGAAGCGAGTGTTTATGGAGAAGGCAACCGGAGCAGCTGTTGCGCCTGAAGCTGGTTTTCCAAGTGTTGTGACAACACCAGAAGGTATCCCTGGAGTCACAATTCCAAGTTCACCAGCACCAACTGAACTTAAAGTTGCCCAACTTATTCGAGGCGAAGGCGAACCTGTTGAAAAGGGTCAACTTGTGACTATGCACTACAGCGGATTTGTTTGGGATAGCTCGGAAAAATTCGATTCAAGCTGGGATTCTGGCCAACCAGCGCAGTTCCAAATGCAAGATGGAGCCTTGATTGAAGGGTTCCTATCCGCGGTTGTTGGTCAGCCTGTTGGATCTCAGATCATTGCAGTCATACCGCCGGCTCTTGGCTACGGCGATGCTGGAGCAGGAACAATTCCTCCTGGAGCAACCTTGGTGTTTGTTATCGACATTCTAGGAACCAGCAACTAACGAAAATGCCAGAAAAGATTGATCTATCGGAGCGGTTGTTCAATCTGACTTGTGCGCTTCTCGTGGCAGGAAACGGTCTATCCAAATCTGAGATTTTTGCCACCGTTCAGGGCTACAAGGAAATTTATGTTCCTGGCGGCGATGCAACGGCAATCAGTCGCATGTTCGAACGAGACAAGACACTGCTCACTCGAGCGGGCATTTTGTGGCGGTCATTCATTCCAAAAGAAGCCATGGAAGACAATCAAGAGTTTCGCTATTTGATTGCTAACGAAGATTTTGTGTGGCCTAAAGGGCTAAAGCTAACCTCCAAGCAGGTCGCGCTTTTGAATCTTGCAGCTCAGGTTTGGGCTAAAGCCTCACTTTCTTCGGATGCGAATCGTGCAATTCACCGGATTCGTGCGATGGGAGAGATTGCCGATGGTAGCTCTCTTATTGGAATAGCGCCTCGGATTCGAACCCACGAGCTTTCCTTCTTGCCATTGTCAACTGCAATTGAATCCTGTTCGAGAGTTTCCTTCGACTATCAAAAGCCAGGAGAATCGCAAGTTTCGGTTAGAAACATCGAACCCTGGTCGTTGCAGAACATAGGCGGTCAATGGCTTGTAGTCGGTTACGATTTGGATCGAGAAGAGCCTAGGAATTTCCTGCTGAAGCGCATTGTCTCTGAGGTCGACATACAGGATGTCACCTTTGACCCTCCCGCCAAGACTGAAGTCACTAATGCACTTCAGGAACTAGAGGCTCACAAACAATCTCAAAGCGCAAAGTTAAAAGTTTCACCATCTAGTGCAGCTTGGTTTCACTTTGATTTAGCTCCGTCGCAAGAGGTGTTTGAGACTAACTACATGGACCTTTACTTGTTTGCCGAGGAACTCATGGAATTTGCAGACGAGATTGAAGTTCTTGAGCCAATGGAACTTGCGGAATTGATGAAAGCAACCTTGCAAAAGGTAAGTGATGATCATGCCTAAAAGCGCAAGTCTCAGCGGAGCTGATCGCTATAACTTTATGCTCGCGCTTACTGGGTACCTGATAAGCCATCGGCAGCAACCGCTTTCCGAACTGGCAAAGCACTTTCAGGTTTCCGAGAAAGAGATCAAATCCGCCGTGGTGACGATTTCGCTGTCAGGTGTGGGCATGTATCGGCCAGATGAACTTTTCTTTTTAGACTACGACTTACTCGAAGAAGACATTGTTGATTTAAGCTTTGCCCCCACCTTAGAAGCAGTGCCAAGGCTTTCCACTCGGCAAGCTGCTGCTATTGCAAGTGGCTTGGCATACCTTGTTGATTTGGTGGAGCCGCAAGACCAGGTACACATCAATGAGCTACTCGAGATTCTTGGAAAGGGAGCTCTCAGCACCAAGGAGTTGCCGTTTATGGTTCAACCAACTCGCGGCGATGGTGACTTGGCTCTTGTGCGCCAGGCAGTTGCCGAATCAAGAGCCTTAGTTTGCTCTTACATCAATTCCTCCGGGGAAGTGTCCAATCGCGAAATTGAACCACAGCTTCTGGAGTCAAGAGAATCAAATTGGTTTGTTAGAGGCTTTTGCCGAACCAACAAAGAGTCAAGGGTGTTTCGCCTGGATCGAATGAGGGAAATTAAACTGCTAGAAACTTTCGAAGAGAGAACAGTTTCATCTGGCGATGGCTCTGAAATCTATCAGGTGCGTGAAACCGATACCGAAGTGTTGTTCGAAGTTGAACCCGAAGCTTTTGGCTTGATAGCTGATTACAAACCGGAGCATGAAATTTCTGGAAATAGTGCTGTTCAAGTAAAGATTGCAATTGGAGAGCTTGAAACCTTGGGCCGAATTGTTTCCAGGTATAGCGGCAAAGTCAGAGTTCTTGCCCCGGAATCGGCCCGCAAAGCAGTGAGGGATTTTGCCCAACGTGCACTCGGGCATCACAAGCCAGAGCCTCAGGCGGAGTAGGTTTTATAGACATGGAATGGTTTTGGGCGATTGGCTTTGCCGTAGCGATGCTTTTATGGTCCGGAATCTACTTGATCCGGAAGTTGTTGAGATTTGGTCCGCCAGCTAAGAAACTGGCAACCCAGCTTGAGGCCCTTAATGCAGCTAACGCCAAAGTCCCAGAGATTGCCAAGGCACTTTCAGCCTTAGGCGATGACCCTGCAGTCCACATTGCCAGGCGTCAGCAGCTGCTACGCGAGGCGAGGGAGCGCAAGCGCCAGCGAGAGCGTAGGCTTAGGTCTAGAGATTTTTAGTAAGAGATAGGGAAACCAATGCGTCTACAGGGCTGGGAATGGATCATTATTCTTGCGATTGTTCTGCTGATCTGGGGTGGTCCAAAGCTTCCAGGTCTGGCCAAATCACTTGCGCAGTCCATGCGTATTTTCCGCAAGGAGATCAAGACCACTGACGAAGCAAAGCCGGCAGACAAGCCAGCTGAGGGTGAAACACCCGCCGACAAGTAAGTGGCAAGGAAGAAAAACCCCGACGCCAAAATGAGCCTTTCGGGGCATCTCAAAGAGCTTCGCAATCGACTGTTTTGGTCTGCCTTGTTCATCATCGGCGGATCTGTAGCTGGATGGTTCATGTTCGATGCTGTCTTCAATGAACTTCAAAGACCGATTGTCGAATTGGCAGCTAAGCCTGGAAGCAATGCAACAATCAACTTTCCAACGGTTGTTTCTGCCTTCGACGTTCGACTTCAGGTTTCGATATTCCTTGGCATTTTGATGAGTGCTCCGATCTGGCTATACAACCTTTGGGCCTTTGTGACACCGGGCCTAAAAAAGCGAGAGCGCCGCTACACGATTGGTTTTGTTCTTGCATCTGTCCCATTGTTTATTGGCGGAACAGCTCTTGCTTGGTCTTCGCTTCCAACCTTTGTCGTAGTACTTGTTGGTTTTACTCCTGATGGAGCAGCAAACGTCATCAATGCCAGTGAATACATACTCTTTACAATTCGCATCCTGCTTGTGTTCGGTCTGGCCTTTGTTCTACCGGTTGCTCTAGTGATGTTGAATTTTGCAGGAGTTATCACGGCAGAGAACATCATCAAGTCCTGGAGGATGGCTGTATTTGTCTCTGCTGTGGTTGGAGCAATCGCAACACCGGTAGCCGAGCCCATGGCAATGTTCTTGCTTATGGTCCCGTTGCTCATTCTTTACTTCCTGGCTGCCGGCATCGCCTATCTGCATGACAAACGCGTTGCCAAAAAACTCGCAGCTCTTGAACTAGCTGACCCACAAGCAGCGGAGTAATACTCGTGGCCAACGAGGACCTGAGCGCATCTGAACGCTATGCCAGGGCAAAGGTTAAGCAATCGGCCCCTAGTTACAACTCATTTCTAGAACTTCTCGATTTTGCTTTGGACCCATTTCAGGAGCAGGCCTGTCACGCTCTAGCCAAAGGGAAGGGTGTATTGGTAGCTGCTCCAACAGGTGCCGGTAAAACAATCGTCGGAGAGTTTGCAATCCACCTTGCAATCGAGAAAAACCAAAAAGTTTTTTACACAACTCCTATCAAGGCCTTGAGCAACCAAAAGTATGCAGAACTAGTAGCAAGATATGGCCCTGATCGCGTCGGCCTACTCACCGGAGACACCAACACCAACTCCGACGCCCAGATTGTTGTTATGACAACTGAAGTGCTAAGAAACATGATTTATGCCAATTCGGATTCACTGATTGAACTTGGCTATGTGGTCATGGATGAAGTTCACTACCTTGCCGATCGATTCAGGGGAGCGGTTTGGGAGGAGGTAATCCTGCATCTTCCCAAGGACGTGAAGTTGGTTTCCCTCAGTGCGACCGTTTCCAACGCTGAGGAATTCGGCGCCTGGCTTGAGGAAGTTCGTGGCGATACCGAGATTGTTGTTTCAGAGCATCGACCAGTTCCGCTGGATCAACACGTGTTGTTTGGAGACGAACTCATGGAGCTTTTCGCGGCAGGTTCCAAGAACCAAAGAGTTAATGCAGAACTTGTCCAGAAGCATTCAAGCAAGCTTCGAATTCCACTTGGTAAGTACACCAAGGGCAAAAAGCCTAAGGGTGAGTTAGATCGTCGCTTCTCCAGGATTCCCAAAATTAGTAAGCCAGAAGTTGTCGAAATCTTGGAGGATAACGACCTGCTGCCGGCAATCTTTTTCATCTTCTCGCGGGTAGGTTGTGATGCAGCGGTTAGAGCCTGTCACCAGTATGGAGTTCGCCTTACCACTCGAGAAGAACAGCAAGAGATCAGATACCTGGTTGAGCAGAAAACCGCGTCTATAGCTGATGAGGATCTGGCTACCCTTGGCTACTTTGAATGGCTCAGTGGTCTTGAAAGAGGGGTCGCCGCCCATCACGCTGGAATGTTGCCGGCGTTTAAGGAAGTAGTTGAAGAGCTCTTCTTGAGAAAGCTTGTGAGGGTTGTGTTCGCAACGGAAACTCTGGCTCTTGGCATAAACATGCCAGCTAGAACAGTGGTTCTTGAGCGTCTCGATAAATTCAATGGCGAATCAAGAGTTCAGATAACACCAGGGGAGTACACCCAGCTAACTGGACGTGCAGGAAGACGCGGCATCGACACCTTGGGTCACTCCGTGATTCAGTGGTCAGGAAATCTTGATCCGGCAAGTGTTGCTGGTCTTGCGAGCAAACGAAGTTATCCACTAATTAGCCCATTCAAACCAACTGCAAACATGGCAGTGAATCTGATTGAAGCATTCGGGCGCAAAAGAGCCAGGGAGGTTCTGGAAACATCCTTTGCCCAATTCCAAGCCGATAGATCCGTGGTTGGGCTGGCCAAAGGCATACGTGAGAAGCAAATCTCATTGGATGGCTATGCCAAATCGATGGAGTGTCACCTCGGCGACTTCTTTGCTTACTCGAGCATCAGACGAGAACTCAGCGATATAGAAAAGCTACTTTCTTCAACTAGGACTAGGGCCGAACGTGGCAAGGACATTCGACAGACCAAGGGTCGCAGTGAGCATGAGCGCAAGTTAGCTGAACTGAAAGTGCGCATGAAGACCCACCCCTGTCATTTGTGCTCGCATCGTGAGGCTCATTCAAGATGGGCAGAGCGCTGGTGGCAACTCCATAGGGAAACACAGGCAATCCTGGATCAGATTGAAGGCCGAACGAACCTAGTTGCATCTACTTTCGACAAGATATGCGAGCTTCTGATTGAGCTTGAGTACCTAGATTCTTCGGATCAAGATTTGATTGTCACTGATTCAGGCAAGATGCTTGCGCGTATTTACGGCGAACGTGACTTGTTGGTCGCGGAAGCTTTACGCCTAAAGATTTGGGACAACTTGGATGCCCCGTCACTTGCAGCTATGGCGGCAGCCCTAGTTTATGAACCGCGTAGAGATGACGAGAACTTCGAGCCGCGCGCGGTGAAAGGAAACTTCCAGGAAAGTTTCACAAAAACCCAGCAACTTTGGGATGAGCTAGAAGGGCTTTCAAAAAAGTACAAACTGCCGCGCTCCTCAAGGTTAGAAATGGATTTGAGCTACCCAATTCACCGGTGGGCGACCGGGGCAAAAC
>WLHO01000002.1 GCA_009702645.1 Actinomycetota bacterium
AAGAAAGCTTGGAATCCCAGTTATTGGAATTCTGGACACCAACTGTGATCCAGATGACGTTCAGTTCGGTATCCCTGGAAACGACGACGCAATTCGTTCGATCCAGCTACTAACTCGCATCATTGCTGACGCGGTTGCCGAAGGACTCATTGCTCGTCACTCAAAGCCAGAAGCTCAAGCCGAGCCACTTGCTGAATGGGAGCGCGAGCTTCTAGAGCAGGGCAAGGAAGCTACCGAAGAGAAGAAGGCGTAATTCATGGCTAACTACACAGCAGCAGACGTAAAGGCGCTTCGCGAGAAATCCGGCGCTGGAATGATGGACTGCAAGTCCGCACTTGATGAAGCCGAAGGCAACATTGAAAAGGCTTTCGAGGTTTTGCGCCTCAAGGGCCTAAAGGGTGTTTCCAAGCGTGAAGGTCGTGCTACCAGCAACGGCCTAATCGTTGCTCGCGTTTCCGGTGGAACCGGTTACCTAATCGAACTTGCTTGCGAGACTGACTTCGTTGCCAAGGCCGAAAGATTCGTAGCACTTGGCGAGGAAATTGCTGACGCAATCGTTGCCGCCGGAGCTAAGGATATTGCCTCAGCTCTTGCTGCTCCGCTAAAGGGCAAGACTGTCGCTGATGCAATCAACGACGAGGCAGCCGTGCTTGGAGAAAAAGCAGAGCTAAGACGAATCGGAGTTATCTCTGACGTTGCAGTGGATGCCTACCTTCACCGCACCTCGAAGGACCTACCTCCTCAGGTTGGCGTTCTTGTAGCATTCGATGGAAACGCTGAGACCGCTCACGATATTGCAGTGCACATCGCAGCCTTCAGTCCATCAGTTCTAAGCCGTGACGAGATCTCAGCTGAGACTGTTGAGACCGAGCGTCGTATCGCTGAAGAGACCGCAAAGAACGAAGGCAAGCCAGAAGCGGCTCTGCCAAAGATCGTTGAGGGTCGAGTGAACGGCTACTTCAAGGAGAACGTTTTGCTGGAGCAGGACTTCGCTAAAGACAACAAGCTAAGCGTCCAGAAAGTCCTTGACCAAGCAAGCACCAAGGTTTCGGCCTTCGTACGCTTCCGCGTAGGAGCCTAAGGAACTTGAAAGACAAAAAGACTCGGCCCTTTGGGGCCGGGTCTTTTTCTTTGCCCGCCTAGACTAGAGCTAAACCCTTTGGAGGAAGTACCGTGCCGCTAAAACGACGCAGAGTTTTGTTGAAACTATCCGGAGAAGCCTTTGGTGGCGGAACCGTTGGCGTTAATCCAGATGTGGTTGCCGAACTAGCGAAAGAAATCGCCGAGGGATCCAAATCAGCGGAAGTTGCCATCGTTGTTGGTGGAGGAAACTTTTTCCGTGGAGCGGAATTATCTCAGCGCGGCATGGAGCGCACCCGTGCGGACTACATGGGAATGCTTGGAACCGTTATGAACGCCTTGGCGCTCCAGGACTTCCTTGAACAAGCCGGTGTTAGCGTCCGGGTGCAATCTGCGATCACCATGGCGCAAGTGACCGAGCCTTACATTCCACTTCGAGCAATTAGACACCTCGAAAAAGGAAGAGTCGTAATCTTTGGTGCCGGTGCTGGTCTTCCATACTTCTCAACAGACACGGTCGCTGCGCAACGCGCACTCGAGATTAAAGCCGATGAGGTTTTGGTTGCCAAAAACGGAGTAGATGGCGTTTACTCATCCGATCCCAAAAAGAATGCGGACGCGAAGAAACTTGAGAAACTTACCTACCAAGAAGCGCTAGTCCAGGGCCTGAAAGTTGTTGACGCAACAGCGTTCTCACTCTGCATGGACAACAAGATGCCAATGAGGGTGTTCGGTATGCAGGGCAAAGGCAATGTCACCGATGCCATAAAGGGCAAGAAGATCGGCACCACGGTCACCGCCTAGGTTTGTATTTTTCAAGAAAGTGAGCAACAAATGATTGACGAGATCCTGAAGACCGCTGCAGACAAGATGGATAAAGCCGTCGAATCTGCCAAAGAGGATTTTGCAACGGTACGAACTGGACGCGCCAACCCGCAGATGTTTCAGAAAATCATGGTCGACTACTACGGCACGGGAACCCCTCTAGCTCAGCTCGCATCTCTTCAGAACCCAGAGGCACGCACAATCGTTATCACCCCTTACGACAAAGGAGCCTTGGCCGCTATCGAGAAAGCGGTAAAGGACGTTCCGAACCTGGGTGCGACTCCAAACAACGATGGAACAATCATCCGTGTCACACTTCCTGATCTCACAGAGGAGCGTCGCAAGGAGTATGTAAAGCTTGTGAAGACCAAGGCTGAAGACCACAGAGTTTCAGTTCGAAACATCCGCCGCAAAGGCAACGACGAGCTAGAGGCTCTCAAAAAAGATGGTCAAGCCGGAGACGATGAAATAGCCCGTGCCGAGAAAGAGCTTGACACTTTAACCAAGACTCATGTTGATGCCATCGATGACGCCCTCAAGCGCAAAGAAGCCGAACTACTCGAGGTATAAAGCTAAATTGTCTGAGGTAAAGGCCCCGGGTGGCAGGTCGCTATCTAAATCAATTGCGGTTGGTCTATTCCTTGCTGGCATTTTCTTAGCGTCACTACTGGTTTACAAAGAACTTTTCATCCTACTTGCTATTGCGGCAACTGCAATTGGAGCCTGGGAGCTATCCACTGCACTTCGCATAAAGGGTTGGTATGTGCCACGAGTTCCAGCGGTGGTTGGATCGGTAATCATCATGCCAGCCACCTACTACGGTGGTCCAGTAATCCAGTGGCTAGTCAGTATTGGAATTGTTGCGGCTCTAATTCTTTGGAGAACGGTCCATTTGCTGTGGGAGCGCCGCAAAGCAAATTTCCAAACCTTCCTTCGAACCATCAGAGATTTTGGTGCTGCGGCATTCTTGGTTATTTACCTACCGCTGTCATTGAGCTTTTCCATGCTTTTGCTTAGAAGAGAAGAAGATGGTGCTTACTGGGTCGTAACCTTCGTAGCCACTGCAGCTCTGATTGATTCAGCCGGGTATCTTTTTGGCAGGGTTTTTGGAAAGCACAAACTTGCGCCGGGGGTAAGCCCTAAAAAAACCTGGGAGGGTTTGCTGGCCTCCATCATCTTCGGAACGGCTACCGCAGTTTCGCTTACAGTCTGGTTGCTGAACGGGCCTTGGTGGGTTGGTTTGATTCTCGCCGCTGGAATCATTCTTGCTGCAGTGTTCGGGGATCTTGCCGAATCGCTGATCAAGCGCGATTTGGGAGTCAAGGACATGTCAAAGCTTCTTCCTGGCCACGGTGGAATGATGGACCGCTTGGACTCTCTTCTTCCATCTGCCCTGGTCACATATCTCGTGATGGTCGTTTTCTTTGGTTGAGACCCCTGGTTTTGCTAAAGCTCAGGGGATGGGTTACAACCCTGAGCAAGTTGACGCACTCCTTGATTTAGCAAAACGCCAGTATGAATCCCCGGACCAGATCCTGCTTCGAGCCTCAGATCTTCGGGGCCTTCGATTGGATTTGGTAAGCGGAGGATATTCCATTTCGCAGGTGGATGCGGCTCTGGATAATCTAGAGGATCACTTCATCAGAGCTGAAGTCAGTGCCTTCAGGGATCGTTTTGGTCAAGGTGAGCTAGCCAAGCGATTTGAAGAATTGCAGCAAGCGCTCCTTCCTAGGCTTCGCAGGGATAAGGGTAAGCGCTTTACCAAGGTGTCTTGGTTGGCTCGCGGTTACGACAAGAAGAAAGTTGATGAGCTCTGCGACCAACTGGTCACTCACTTCAATGGCGGGGCTAAGGTGCGTGTTGCTCAAGTTAGGAGAGCCCAGTTCACAGCTACCAGGTCTGGGTATTCTATGCCGCAGGTTGATAGCTTCTTGGACAAGGTAATCGAGGCACTACAACTTGAAATCACTGACTAACTACGGTTGTCTTGGCCTGGTTGCCATTTTGTTTCTGATTTATGTGGCGCTATTTGGTTCTAGCGGAGAACCAACACCATCACCGTCACCGAGCATTAGTGAATCCGTGGCTCCAACTCCTGAGCCAACCGAGACAACCGAAGCTATTCCAAAAAAGAAGCGCGGCGAAGCTCTAAGGGCTCTTGCAAAGCTTCCGATTAAGGGACGCGCTCCAAAAACGGGTTATTCAAGAGAAATGTTTTCCGATGACTGGGACTACTACAACGGTTGTGATGTCAGGAATCGAATCCTGGCTCGGGATCTAGTTCAGTACAACTACAGATACGATTCCTACTGCATCATTGAAAATGGAATTCTCGAAGACCCCTTCACGGGACAGGTGATCGCTTTTCAGCGAGGAGTGAGAACCTCTCTAGATGTACAAATTGATCATGTTGTTTCACTAAGCGACGCCTGGCAAAAAGGCGCGCAGCAGCTTTCTAGTTATGAACGCTTTATGATCTACAACGATCCACTGAACCTTTTGGCAGTGTGGGGCCCAGCCAACAGTCAAAAAAGCGACGCTGATGCGGCTAGCTGGTTGCCTTCAAACAAGAGCTTCAGGTGCTCATTCGTGGCTAGGCAGATCGCCGTGAAGGTGAAATACCAGCTCTGGGTCACCCAAGCCGAGCATGATTCAATGGCTCGCGTTTTGGCTACCTGCCCCAAGAAGGGCCTACCAAACTAGGCGTTCCTAGCCCTGGATGAACACTCAAGGTACACTTGAAGGTCGCAGGCATGTCTAGGAAAGGGGTTTGTTGTGGGCAAGTACGAAGCCATTAAACCGACCCTTGCCAAGCGCATAGTTTTTTCATTCGACGAAGCCCTTGCTAAGCGAGGGTTGAAAAGACCCCATCTTCCAAGAGTGACTAAGGCCAGAGCTTTTCCGGTACTGGGTTTTGTATTCGTGGTTAGTTTGACATTGGTCTACGTAGTCGACCCCTACTCTGGAAATCTTGCAAGTGCGTCAACGATCCAGGTCTACGACCCAGACGACGAGCAAAATCAAAGCTTTGCTTTCGACGAAGAGTACAGCGTTAGCTTTGAGCGTGGGGGATACCGGATGATTTCTGGATCTGCCGCCAAGAGCTATTTCATTTTGGCCGCCCCTATGCCAGCACCAGGTTCTTCCCAGGCCTACGCGCTTGAGTACATCTCAAAGCGCGACTGGGGTATGGATCAGTTCTCCTGTCTTGTGAATTTATGGAACAGAGAATCAAACTGGCGCCACCTGGCAAAGAACCCTTCCAGTGGTGCCTACGGAATTCCTCAGTCATTACCAGGGTCGAAGATGGCAACTGAAGGAGCGGACTGGATGACAAATCCACAGACGCAGATTCGCTGGGGAGTCAAATACATCGCGGCCCGATACAAGAACCCGTGCGGAGCATGGGCGCATTCCGAAGAACATAACTGGTACTAATGAAATCTCGTCGCAACCGCGGTTCCAAGTGGGGTGCCGAATTTCAGCCACTCGATCTTGAAAGAGTTCGAATCGGAGTCAAGCGAACCGAATTTAAGCGTGGGGTCGAGTACTCAGTGCAAACCACCTCAGGACTGCGCGCCGAGGATGACAAAAGTTGGGTTTGCCCCAACTGTCATCTAGGAATTTCTAAAGGTCAAAATCACACAGTTGCCTGGGATTCGGTTCGTGGAGTGGAAACCAGAAGACACTTCCACAACGCTTGCTGGAAAACTTTCCAGGGACCATTGCTTTGATGGAGATAACTTCATCAACCGAGCTTCCTTCAAATCGGGAGCCTTTGACGCTCATAACCTCAGACAATCTAAAACTTGTTGCTGAGCTTGCAACGCCGGTGTCAAATCCTCCAGCAGCTGTTTTGCTCACCCTTCACCCGCTTCCCACCCATGGTGGATTTATGGACTCTCACATTCTTCGAAAATCTGCCAACCGCCTTCCGGCTCTAGCTGACCTAGCAGTTCTTAGATTCAACACTCGAGGAACCTCTAGCCCGCAGGGCACCAGCGAAGGAAGCTTCGGGGATGGGATTGACGAAAGCAAAGATTTGGAAGCTGCCCTTGAGTTTTTGAACGCTCGTCAGCTTGGGCCGGTGTGGCTAGTTGGTTGGTCCTTTGGCACTGAGCTAGCAATCAAGTATGGATTCGATAAAGACATCGCTGGTGCGATTTTGCTATCACCCCCGCTTAGAAGAGCCGGTGAGCAAGATCTGATGAAGTGGATTGGCAGTGGAAAAAAGCTCGTCGCGCTAATACCTGAGCACGATGAGTATTTGCCACCTGGTCCTGCGATTGAGCGCTTTGGTGCTTTTCCGGAGGCAGAAGTTATTGCCGTTGACGGTGCGAAACACCTCTGGGTTGGGGAAAGTGCCACCAAGCGCGTGCTGAACGAAATTGTGCGAGTTGTGAACCCTGCTAAGTATCCGCTTCCGGAGAACTACTAGCGCTTGTTTTGGCGAGGGATGAATATCTCTCGCACGATAAATATCACAGACGCTGCAAATGGTATTGCCACCAAGGCACCCAGGACACCAAGCAAGGCTCCTCCTGACAAAGCAGCGATAACAACAATTGGTGCCGGCACCGATACTGCAACTTTCATCACGCGCGGGCTAATCAGATACGCCTCAAGCTGCAGATAGATCAGGTAGTAGATGGCAAGCACGATAGCCGATGTTGGATCTACTGCTAGGGCAACTAGAACAACTATCGCAGCACCGGTGACAGATCCCACAAGCGGAATAATTGCTAAGACAAAAACCACAAATGCTAACACCAGTGCAAACTGAAGACCCAAAAGACTCATCACTACAAAACCAAGGATTGCGTTTAGCCCTGCAACGGAAACCTGACCGATCACGTAGCGGCCAACTGATTTGGCAACCTGGTCTGAAATTTTCAGGTAGCGAGCTCGCTTGCTTTTTGGAACCAGCTTTGAAAGAGAGATCTTTAGTGCCTCGAGGGATGCCAAGAAGAAAACTGTTAGAACCAAAACAATGATGAAACCAAAGGCTCCATTGAATAGGTTGATTCCTACCTGAACCACACCACCCACCATGGTTGGCCAGTTTGCGGAGTCTGAGAGGAAAACCCCAACATTGGAAAGGGCTGAGCCAATAGCCCCACCCAGCTGGTTATCAAGCTTTAGAACAAATGGCAGCTGGGTAATGTCTTGGATAAGCTGCGGTGCAGTTTCGAGAAATCGAGTGCTCTCAGTGATCAAAGTCGGAACTAAGTTCCAGATCAATACCCCCAGAAGTCCAAGCAATCCTGCCACTACCGTCAGAACAGCAACAGGCCTTGGGAACTTGAATCGCTCGAGTGATGAGACCAGGGGGTCCAGCCCAAGGGCTAGGAAAATCGCAGCAAAGATGTAGGTGATGACGTTAGCGAGGGTTGCAACCGCTCCGCCAAGAAGTAATGCGGTTAGAACTCCTAGGCCTCCGAAAAGACCAATCAAAAATGGATTTGAAACCTTTAGATCTTGCGCTGGCATTTTGAGATCGCCCTTTTCTAGTCGAGTGATTTTCTGGAAGCCTCAACGACTTTTTCCAGGTGCTCAAGATAAGAACCAACGGTTCTTCGTTCGATCTCCAATTTGGCTAGCTTGGCGTTTGCTTCATCCAATTCACGGGCCGCACGGTTTTTAGCTTCGGCAATAATCTGTCTCGACTCAGCCTCGGCAAGTGCAATCATCTGTTCGGCCTGAGCGCGGGCTGCGTCAGTGGTTTGCTTGTTGATTGATCGAGCAGCCGACTCAATGGTTTCGGCTTCGAGTTGAGCAGCATTGGTTCTGGTGATGGCCGCCTGCAGCTGAGCCTTGGCATCATCAAGATACTTCTGAGTCTGGTGAACGGCTTCCTGATGCTTTTGAAGGTAATCTGCTTCGGCTTCAGACCTGCGAGCTGTTAGTTCGAGCTCGAGGTCAATTCGAGCTTGATCACCAATAAGTAATGCTGCCTTCTCGGCATCAATTTCTCGAACCATTTCCTTTTGAAGCAAGAGCTTTTTCTCAGCCAGGTTTCGCTCAACCATCGCCTTTAGGTTTTCAGTCTGGCGCTTGGTATCGGCACGAAGCTTGGCAACCTCGGTTGCAATAGCACCACGAATCGAACCGGACTCACGGGTAGCTTCTTCAATCAGGCGCTTGCCTTCATTGCGGGCTTTTTCAATAAGCTCGTTAGCTTCTGCCTTGGCGGCGTTGATAACTCTCTCAACTCTGCGATCTGCTTCGGCAACCAGTGAGTCGTAGTAGTCCTTTGCTTCGTTCTTTTTTGTCTCAACTTCCTCGTTGATACTTCCAAGAATTCGACTCTTTTCGCTTTCTGCGTGGGCAAGCAACCTTGTAGCCTGATCTTCAGCCGAAGCAAGAATAATTGCAGCTTGGTTTCCTAGCCCTGCGTAAGTCGGGGACTGAACTTCTTCTAGCTTTGCCGTGATCTCTTCGATTTGAGCTTTGGCTTGCTTGAGTTCGTCAGCCAGCTGGGCATTTTGAGTCGATAGACGTAAAACGTCACGATTGAGGTCCAAAAATGCGTCATTGACAGCTGATTTCGAGTAGCCGCGCAGCGCAGTTGGGAACGAGGTCGCATCGCCTGACAAATCGGGCCTCCAGCACGGTTTCGGTAGAATGGGGTAGGCCCTTAGGCCAGACTCTCAAGTTTAGCTGGAATGGATAATCATGCGCTTTTTGCTTGCTGCACTGCTGTTTATCCTTGCTATTTCGCTACTTTTGCTCGGTTTGGCCCAGCGAACGATTTGGGCTCCGCCCGACAATTTCTCGGTCAATCTCACCGTTTCAGGCAATCAGCCCTACCTGGTAATTCCGGCCGAAGAGCTGGCTCTGATGCCTGGCGACCCTGTGGTTGGGGGAATTGGAGAAGGCAAAGTGTTTGTGGCTTTCGGCCAAGAAGCCGACGTTTTGGCTTGGGTTGGCCAAACCAACCACTCCGAAGCCGTGACCTCTGATGACGGAACTGCAATCGGTGTTCGCGACGTTGTGGGCACGGGAGATCTTGCTAACCCAACCGGTTCCGACCTTTGGATCGGCGAAAGCCTAGGGGAGGGCTTTGCTGAACTTGCCGTGACCTCTGGAGCCAACAACGCTGTCTTGGTGGCAAGCGATGGATTCGAACCTGCTCCAACCAAAGTGCGCATTGCTTGGCCAATTGAGAGCTCAACGGTTGTCTCTGATGTTTTTCTTGGGGTTGGGTTTGGATTACTGATGGCAGCAATTTTGCTCAATCTTCTGGCACTTCGAAAGATGTTGATCAATCGCGGCCCAAGAAGAAAACTTCCTAAGGCGCCTCAGGGACCAAAGTATCGTCCAAAAAAGACAAACTTTGATGTTCCAAAACGCGGACGACGAGCTGCTCGCTCAAAGATTGCAATGGTGCCAGTTGGTATTGCTGTGACCTTTGCACTATCCGGCTGTTCGGTTGCACCTGCCCCAGTTGTGACGCCAACCCCAACTGAATCTGCAACCGAAAGCGCGGTTGAGACAATTCCTCCAGTTGTAAACATCACCCAGGTTAGAAAGATCTTGCGTGAACTGCAGCAGGTTGTCGCCGAAGCAGATCAGTCGGGTGATTCGAGTTTGCTTGAGGCTAGAGTTGCGGGCCCCGCACTTCTTTTTAGGCAAGCACATTATTTGCTAATGACCAAATCTCCCGAGATTCAGCCCCTTCCGCCAATCTCAGGTTCGGCAATCTCAATCACACTTCCTGCCAGCACAAACTCCTGGCCAAGATCATTCATGATCGTGACCGAAGGCGATGGATCAGGGGAGCTTCCTCAAATGTTGGTTATGCAACAGGCTTCGCCACGAGAGAGCTACAAGCTTTGGTACAACATCCCGTTGCTTCCAGGCTCAGTGGTTCCAGAAGTTGCTGCTCCAGAAATCGGTGCGATTCCGGTTGCTGTCGACTCGTTGTTCTTGAAGATTTCACCAAACCAGCTACCAACCGCGTTTGGTGACGTTATTGATAATGGTGAATTTAGCCAGTTCTATAACTTGTTTGACCTGACAGAGGATGAGTACTACAACCAGATTTCAACAAGCCAGAAAGAACAAATAGCAAAGCTAAGAAGGGCAGAGATCACCTTCACCCACGAACTTGGGGATCAGAACGTGATTTCTCTTTCCACCTCTGACTCAGGAGCACTGGTTGCGGTAATGATGACCGATAACTACCTAATCCGTCCAACCAGAGAAAACGCTGCGGTAACCGTTTCCGGAAACGAGAAGTTACTTCTTGGAGCCGAAGGTAGCGCCAAGGGCGTAAGGACTCAGTACGCGGGCATGCTGCTTTTCTATGTTCCTGCCGCCACGGAACAGGGGAAGATTACGCTCCTGGGAGCAACTCAGTCACTTCTTAGCATCCGAGGTCTATAGATGACCATCGAGTTTGGCGCTCCCAAAGCCAACGCCGAGAACATAAACGTTCCAGCTTTGGTGATGAAAGTTGACACCGCATCGATCAGGGATTACCTACCGCTGTCAGAAAAGATTCCAATTCTGATGCTGTTTGTTCAAGCTTCTGACCCAGCATCCGAAAGTTTATTGAAATCAGTTACAGCTTTAGTGCAGAAAACTGCTGGGGCAATGATTGCTCTGGTTGTTGATGCGGCTGCCTCTCCTGAACTAGCTCAAGCCTTTGAGCTCAATCAAATCCCCAGTGCCTATGGATTGCTAAAGGGGCAACCCGCTCCACTATTTGTAGGCAATCAACCGATGGAACAAATCCAACTGGTCATAACCAGAGTTCTTGAGGTCGCCAAGGAAAATGGCCTTACTGGCAAAGCGGTTGTGAAGGAACCTGAAAAAGAGCCGGAGCTAAGCCCCACCCTTACTGCCGCCTACGCAGCTGTTGACTCAGGGGATTACCAAGGAGCAATTGCGCTTTATGAAAAGGCGCTGTTGGAAAACCCAAATGATTCATTGGCCGAAGCTGGATTGGCGCAAGTAAAGCTACTACTTCGTCTAGAGGGCAAGGACCTATCGGCAATCACTGCTTCGGAACCTAGTTCGGCAGAATCAATTCTTGAAAAAGCCGACGCACTAATTGCAACTGGTAATCCAGGCTCCGGGTTTGAATTACTTCTGAAGCTATTTGAAGAAACCGCCAAAGATCAACGAGAGCCGATCAGGCTAAGACTGGTTGAGATGTTCTTGGTCGCAGGAAATGACAACCCAGATGTTATTGCTGCGCGCAAGGCGCTTAGTTTGTTGCTCTTTTAAGTCCTAGCCAGATTCCAAACACCGTTGAGGCAGACACTGTTTCCGACATCGGCCCCCTGGGCCCCAAATTGACCCATTTAGGGCTCAAATCGCACTCCCAGGCGCCAGGCGAAGTTAGTTGCTTGTTCGGTGCCTTTACTTGCTCAAGTCACCTCCTTGGGGGCAGTATCTGGCGTGGGTAGAAGAAACTAGGCTTAAAGACATGCCTGTTTACTTGGATCACGCAGCCACTTCGCCGATACGGCCAAGTGTCTTGGCGCACTATTCCAAGGCTCTGGAGCAGGTTGGAAACCCTGCCTCGGTTCATTCTTTTGGCCAAAGCTCAAGGCAGATGTTAGAAGAGGCTCGAGAGATTATTGCCGAAAGTGTTGGCTGTGACAGAAATGAAGTCATCTTCACTTCCGGCGGAACCGAATCTGACAACTTAGCCGTCAAGGGTCTTTACTGGAAGCGCAATTCCGAAGACCCAAAAAGAAAGTTGATTGTCACTTCAACCGCTGAGCACGCTGCGGTTCTTGACGCCGTGAATTGGTTGGTTGCAGCCCAGGGAGCACAAGTGCACTTTGTGCCGATGGACCAAGACGGTGTTCTGGATCTAAATGATCTTTCTAGGGTGATTAGCGAGCGTGCTAATGAGATTGCACTTGTTTCTTTGATGTGGGCAAACAATGAAATCGGAGTTATCCATCCGATTTCACAAATTGCTGAGATAGCTAAGCGCTATTCGATACCGGTTCACTCCGATGCCATCGCAGCACTTGGGCATATCCCGGTGGACTTTGGAAACTCAGGTCTGCAGGCTATGACAATTACCGGGCACAAGATCGGAGCACCGGTTGGGATCGGTGCACTTATTCTGGCCAGATCTGAAAAGCTCACTCCTGTGCTGCACGGCGGCGGTCAAGAGCGGAACTTCCGCTCTGGAACACCGGATGCGGCTGCGGCCTCAGCGATGGCAGTTGCAGTCAGAGAAGCTGTTCAGGAGCAGCCAAGCAAACTACAACTTCACGCCAAGCTGTCGGAAAAACTGATTTCCGGTGTTCGTGAGATTGCACCGGAAGTAAAGGTATCTTCCGAGAATGTACCCAGACTTTCAAACAACGTTCACTTTAGATTCCCGGGTTGTCTTGGCGATAGCTTGCTGTTTTTGATGGACGTAAACGGAGTTTCCATTTCAACCGGATCAGCCTGTGCTGCTGGGGTAAGTAGCCCATCCCATGTTGTACTTTCTCTAGGAGCAGACGCCGATGAGGCTATGGGCACTATGAGAATTACCTTTGGCCACAATTCAACCGAAGCCGATGTGGATGCGTTTTTGGAGGCTTTCCCGAAAGCCTACGAGGGTGCCAAAAAGGCGGGGTTGACCAGACGATGAAGATTCTTGCTGCAATGAGTGGAGGTGTTGACTCGGCCGTGGCCGCCGCTCGCGCCGTGGAAGCCGGTCACGAAGTTGTTGGTGTGCACCTAGCTCTGTCTCGTATGCCCGGCACTCTGCGAACAGGTTCCAGAGGCTGCTGCACAGTAGAAGACTCGATGGACGCCCAGCGAGCTGCGAACAGGATCGGAATCCCTTTCTACGTGTGGGATTTCTCCGAGCGATTCAAGCAGGATGTGGTGGATGACTTTATTGCTGAGTATTCAGCGGGAAGAACGCCCAACCCCTGCATGCGATGCAATGAGCGAATCAAGTTCGCCGCCCTGTTGGAAAAAGCCCTAGCCTTGGGCTTTGATGCACTGTGCACGGGGCATTACGCGAGTGTGGAAAAAGATGCTGAGGGAAACCTAGAACTTCATCGCTCTCTTGCCATGGCAAAAGATCAGTCCTACGTTTTGGGTGTCCTTACTGAAGAGCAGCTAAAGCACTCCTACTTCCCGATTGGTAAGGCAGCTAACAAAGACGATATCCGTAAGGAAGCAAAAGAACGAGAGCTATCGGTTGCCAACAAACCGGATAGCTACGACATCTGCTTCATACCCGAAGGCGATACCAGAGACTGGCTCTCGGACAAGATCGAGCTGACACCTGGATCAATTGTGGATATGGAAGGTGAAGAACTTGCCAAGCACGATGGTGCACTTGGCTACACCGTCGGGCAGCGCAAGGGCTTAAACATTGGCCGCCCAGCCAAGGACGGCAAACCTCGTTACGTGCTTGAGATTAGACCGAAAGAAAATGTTGTTGTCGTCGGGCCAGAAGAGGCACTGACTATCTCCGAGCTATCTGGGGAAAAGTTCTCCTGGTGTGGCAAAGCACCAAAGAACGTGGTGGATTGGTTCGATGCTGAGGTGCAAGTTCGAGCCCACGGCGAATCTCACCCTTGCAAACTTCGAGTAATTGACGGTCAAATGGTCATAAGGCCCAACCAACCAATTCGAGGAATCTCTCCTGGACAAACAGCCGTTGTTTATCTCGGTGCGCGAGTGCTTGGTCAAGCAACAATAGATAAGACCGTCTCCGCCGTAATGGAGCAGGTGTGACATTGGATAAAAAAGTAGTTGATCGCGTCGCCGAACTAGTGGATGCAATCAACCAACATCGCGCCGCTTACTACCAGTCCAATACATCTTTGATTTCGGACGCCGATTACGACAAGTTAATGCGCGAGCTCGAGCAGCTCGAATCAAAGCATCCGGAGCTAATCACCGGAGATTCGCCAACTCAAACTGTTGGGGGAGAAGCTAGCCAGACCTTTGCTCCGGTTGAGCACCTTGAGCGCATGATGAGCCTAGACAACGTTTTCTCAAGTGAAGAACTTGATGCCTGGCTGGAAAAAACCGGCGGCGGCCCATTTCTTTGTGAGCTCAAAATTGATGGACTGGCAATCAACTTGAGATACGAAAAAGGCAAGCTAGTATCGGCTGCTACCCGAGGAGATGGGGCAGTTGGCGAGGATGTCACCAGAAATGTGATGACAATCAAGGGCATCCCCCACGCTCTTTCCGGCAAGAACCACCCAGACGTCGTTGAGATACGTGGCGAAGTGTTTTACTCACTGGCAGATTTTGCCAAGCTAAATCAGTCCCTGATCGATGCAGGCAAGGCTCCATTTGCTAACCCAAGAAACTCAGCCTCTGGTTCGCTGCGCCAGAAGGACTCGAGTGTCACAGCTTCTAGGCCGCTACAGATGATTGTTCACGGTATCGGGGCTTGGGTTGACAAGGGCGTTGTGAGTCAATCCGAGCTTTACGCGCATCTAAAAACCTGGGGGCTTCCAACCTCAACTCGCTATCAGGTTCTAGAAAGCGCCAAAGAAGTAAAGAAGTACATCGCCGATTTTGAAGCCAAGCGCCACACACTCGAGCACGAAATCGATGGCGTTGTTGTCAAGGTTGATCAGCTTTCCAGGCAGCAATCCCTTGGGTTTACTTCCCGTGCTCCGCGCTGGGCAATTGCCTACAAGTATCCGCCGGAGCAGGTCAACACAAAACTTCTAGACATCAAAGTCTCAATCGGTAGGACCGGCCGAGCTACTCCTTACGCGGTTCTGGAGCCAATTCGAGTGGCAGGCAGCGAAGTTGAGTTTGCAACCCTTCACAATCAAGAGGTAGTGGTTGCTAAGGGGATTTTGCTTGGTGACACAGTTGTTCTTCGAAAAGCGGGAGACGTTATCCCTGAAATCTTGGGACCGGTGGTAGCTCTTCGAGATGGCACCGAGAAGAAGTTCGTAATGCCAAAAAATTGCCCTGACTGCGGTTCAAAACTTGCCCCTGCTCAAGATGGCGATGTTGACCTTAGGTGCCCAAACGCTAAATCTTGCCCGGCCCAATTGCGCGAGAGGATTGCATACATCGGATCTCGCTCAGCTCTTGATATCGAAGCCCTGGGTTTTGTCACTGCAGTTGCTCTCACACAGCCGCTAGAGCCTAAGCTTCCGCCAGTTAAATCTGAAGCGGACCTATTCAACCTAAAGCTTGAGGACTTGCTTCCAATCAAATCTCAAGTGGTTGACGCCGATACCGGAGCCGTCAAGCTTGATTCTGATGGCAACAAAAAAGTTGTTGAGTACTTTAGGAAAAAAGATGGCTCTCCAGCCACCGTTGCCACAAAGCTTCTCGAAGAATTACAAAAAGCCAAGAGCCAGCCAGCTTGGCGAGTTTTGGTTTCACTTTCCATTAGGCACGTGGGTCCAGTTGCCGCCAGATCGCTGATGAACGCCTTTGGCTCAATTGACAGAATCTTTGCCGCGTCCGAAGAGGAACTGGCCGGTGTTGATGGAGTGGGCGCGGTTGTGGCCAAGACCATCAAGGAGTGGATTGAGATTGATTGGCACCAAGAAATAGTTCAAGCTTGGAAAAAAGCAGGAGTTAACTTCACTCAGGAAATTGCAGCCTCTGAGTCAGGTGCATTCCAAGGTCTGAGCATTGTTGTTACAGGAACCCTTGATGGGCTAACTCGGGATCAGGCAGAAGAGGCAATTATTTCGCGTGGTGGCAAGGCAGCTTCTTCGGTTTCTAAGAACACGGCCTTTGTCGTAGCTGGCGCCAATGCTGGATCCAAACTTGCCAAGGCTGAATCGCTTGGAGTTGAGGTAATTGATGAAGCTGAGTTTGCTAAGAGGCTAGCTAACTAGTTCTTCTTGTCCTCGTAGGACTCAACTTCGATGGCGTCATACTGGCTCTGGCTTGAACGTGGCTCTGAGTAGTCCACGTTGGTCTCAAAACCATCTGTAATGGAAGGTGAAGATCCCTCAAGCTCGGTCTGAGCTAGGGTCTCATCAGCTGCCACCATTGACTCGGTAGACATCAAAGACTTCAAGGTGTTTAGGAAGTCATCAATCTCGTTGGCTTCGGACTCCCAGCGAGATAGTCTCTCCTGGCCATCGACGATTACCGCGTTAGCGTAAGCCTCCGCCTTGCGAGCAAGAAGCTCGGCACGACGACGTGACTGGTTGATTAAGTTACCGGCGTTTCGCTGGGCATCTTCGGTTAGGTTAGCTGCGGTTACCTTCGCGTCGCGAAGAGTTCTTTCAGCTTCTGCGTTAAGTTCAGCAGCAAGTCTCGATGCTTCTGCAACGGCCTTGTTAGCATCTTCAGTTGCCTGCTGAGCCTGCTTAACAGCTGACTCGTAAATTCTTAGAGCTTCCTGCTCTCCCTCGTCGCGCTTGGCCTTAAGCTCTGCCTCAAGCTCAACTCTGGACTGTGCAGTGCGCTGAGCAAGTTCGGTAGCTAGAGCACGGGCTTCTTCAGTTTCGCGGTGAACCGATGCACGAAGTTCGGCAGCGTATCTTTCACCCTCGGAGCGAATAGCTGAAGCTTCACGCTGAGCGTGAACTGTCTTTTCAGTTGCTTCTGATTCTTGAGTCTTTGCCTGGGCAAGAACTTCTGCGCTAGTGCGCTCAGCATCTAGGCGGATTTCCTTGGCCTTGGATTCAGCATCGGAAAGTAGTTTCTGAACAGCAGCTTCAGCCTTACGGGTTAGCTGCTCGGCTTCTGCCTTAGCGGTCTCACGAACACGCAGTGCGTCTTGACCGGCGTCGGTCATTAGCTTTCTAGCCTGCTCCTCGGCAACACGAAGGGTCTGCTCGAACTGAGCACCAAGTTCTGCGTAGCCGGTTCCAGCATCGCGCTTTAGGCGCTGCTTTAGGCTTGCGATTTCAGACTTTAAGAATTCAACCTCACTGGCAGCTTTGTAGTTGTAATCACGAACGTGATCAAGCTCTTCGCGCATGGCGGAGACGGCTGCGTCTACCTCGTCCTTGTCGTAGCCTCTAAAGACGAGCTGAAATTCTGAATTGTCCACGGGTATTGACCTTTTTATAGGGGGATAGGGGGTTACTACCTAAATACCTACTTTAGCGGGGTATTTTGGCCCAGATTCAAGAATTTTCTTTGTTGCTAGAATGGGCCAGCTGGGGCCAAAACCCCTCCAATCCAGAGTTTCTCTAAACCGAAGGTTTCCATGTCTGAGATCACCCCTGAGCTAGTCAGGCACCTAGCAGGCCTTGCCCGCATCGAGGTAAGCGATGCTGAAGTGGCTCAGTTTGCCAGTCAACTGGCTTTGATTGTCGACTCGGTTGCCACTGTAAAGGCGGCTGTAAACGACGAGATTCCAGCCACCAGCCACCCGATTCCAATGGCCAATGTCTTTAGAGAAGACATCGTAAAGCCGTCTTTGACTCAAGCCCAGGCCCTTTCCGGAGCTGCTGATAGCGAATCAGGCCGCTTCAAGGTCTCAGCGATTCTGGATGAGGAGTAAGCCACAGTGTCGCTTCTAAACAAATCAGCCAGTGAACTGGCTGCAATGCTTAGCTCCAAAGAGATTTCATCGGTAGAGCTAACTAAGGCTCAGCTAGATAACATCGACAAGCTAAACCCCAAGATCAACAGCTACCTAACCGTCACTCACGAACTGGCCTTGGAGCAAGCCCGCCAGGTCGATGAGCTTCGGGCCAAGGGCGAAAAGCTCTCAGCGCTCGCGGGAGTACCAATTGCCGTCAAGGACAACCTGACAACAGTCGGAATTGAAACCACCGCAGGGTCAAAAATCCTTCAGGGTTGGATACCTCCTTATAACGCCACAGTGGTTGAGAAGATTCTTTCCCACCGGATGCCAATTCTTGGAAAGACCAACCTCGACGAGTTTGCTATGGGTTCATCAACTGAGAACTCGGCATATGGTCCATCGCTAAACCCATGGGATCTAACACGAACTCCTGGAGGATCAGGTGGTGGATCTTCTTCTGCAGTGGCATCGATGCAGGCACCCCTTGCCATCGGCTCTGACACCGGAGGATCGATTCGTTTCCCAGCCTCTGTCACTGGAACAGTAGGCGTTAAGCCAACCTACGGAGCAGTATCTCGATACGGACTTATTGCACTGGGTTCTTCTCTAGATCAAATCGGCCCCGTTACAAGAAACGTCATGGATGCGGCGATGTTGCAAGATGCCATCGCGGGCCACGACGAAATGGATGCCACCTCACTTCCTGAATCTTTGGGATCCATGACCGAAGCTGCCAAGAACGAATCGGTCAAGGGACTAAAGATTGGAATCATCAAAGAACTTACCGGTGAAGGTTTCCAGGCCGGTGTGTCTGAGCGATTCCAAGAAGCTCTTGATTTGCTGGTTGCCGCCGGTGCCGAAATTGTTGAGGTTTCCTGTCCAAGCTTCCAGTACGCAATTGCTGCCTACTACTTGATCCAGCCAGCTGAGGCTTCGTCAAACTTGGCGCGCTTTGATTCTGTGCGCTTTGGGTTGCGTGTTATGCCAGAGGGCCCAGCAACAGTCGAAAAGGTTATGGCCGCTACCCGCGAAGTAGGTTTCGGTCCAGAAGTAAAGCGAAGAATCATCTTGGGAACCTATGCACTTTCTTCTGGATACTACGACGCCTACTACGG
>WLHO01000020.1 GCA_009702645.1 Actinomycetota bacterium
GCCTCGAGCATCAGGCGAAGAGATCTCATTTCGCAACCGCAACAACATCGATAGTTGATGTGCTCTGGTTCCAGTTAACACTTGCTATTTCTTCAATAACGCGTTCACCGGTTGGGAGCATGCGGCAGTGAACTACTAGATCAATGCAAGAACCAACCGTGGGATTCACGAATGCCGAAGTTATGTTGCTCCCAGCCAACAGTGGCAAGGTGCACAGTTTCGCAATTGCATCAGATGCAGAATTCGCGTGGATAGTGCACAGTCCAGGTAAACCGGAATTCAGCGCAATAAGTAGGTCGAAGCTCTCTGCTTGCCTTACCTCTCCAACCACAATTCGAGCTGGCCTCATACGAAGCGCTTCCTTGACCAGTCTGCGAAGAGATATCTCACCGATACCTTCGAGATTTGGTTGCCTGGTTTGCATCGCGACCCAATCCTTGCCCTGGAATCTGATTTCAAAGGTTTCTTCTACCGAGACAACTCGGTCGGTTTGACTTACCTCACTCAAGAGAGCGCAAAGCAGTGTGGTCTTGCCGGCTTGAGTAGCACCGGAAACCAAAATGTTCTTTCCTTGCCTTACCTGCTCGGCTAGAAATTTGGCCTGAGCTTTGGTTAGCGAACCTATTTGGGAAAGAGCATCCAGCGAGTAAATCTGAGTGGGAAACTTTCTAATGTTGATGCTCCAGTTGCTTCTAGTTATATCTGGAATCACAACGTGAAGTCTTGAGCCATCTTCTAGCGAGGCATCAACAAAAGGTGATGACCGATCTAGTCGTCTACCAGTATTTCTGAGCATCTTTTCAACCAGAGTCTGCAATAGCTCCTGGTCAATGCTGATATCCAATGCAGAGCTCACCCCGGCCCGTGCCACAAACACTTCCGAGTTGCTGTTTATCCAGATTTCCTCAATTGCTTGGTCATCAAGCAGGGGTTGTAGCGGCCCATAGGCCGAAAGCTGCTGGGCTAGTTCGACCCGGAGCCTAGTTTCTCTAGATGCCATTTCGCCCTGAGGATCTGCTTCAACCGCTTCATCAAAGACCTCATCGATAGCACGGGATAGCTCCAAGCCCCCTGCCACTATTCTTCGTCGGGCAAGAGTTGACAGGGTGGAAACCAGTTCGGACAAGCTGCCTCCTTGACTTAGGTCCAGGAAGGCAAGTTTGCCTGCCAAGGAATTTCGGCGGGAGGATTTATCCACAGCGGGAATTGGCTAGACTATTCGAGGAACGCGGAAGTGGCGAAATTGGCAGACGCACTGGATTTAGGTTCCAGCGTTCGAAAGGACGTGTGGGTTCAAGTCCCACCTTCCGCACCAAAGATAAAAGACCCGCAAGCTGCGGGTCTTTTTCATTTAACTTGCGTAGTGGTTTAACTACTTCAATGCACTAGTTCGAGCAAGCGCCAACTGAGCATTGATAATCCCAGAGCCACAGCCTCCAAAAAGTGCACAGTTGCTGGTCGGAGCAAATGGTCTAACTGAATCTTGCAAAATCGAACGCACTCGAGCTGGGGTAATTCCTGGCTGCATCGAATACATCAAGGCTACGATTCCAGAAACAACCGGTGCTGCCATGCTGGTTCCCTCAGATAGCCGATAAGACTGTGAGTTACCGGTATCGATCCAAGAAGAAATGATTCCGCCACGTGAATCTGGAGATTCAGTGGATCCAACGTTGAATTCCCCGCCCGGTGCTGAAATCAGCACGCCGGTGCCGTAGTTCGAGTAAGTTGCCCGATCCCCTAGAGCTTGTGTAGCGACAACAGTAATCACGCCAGGGCAGTTGCCAGGAAATGACAGTGAAGCCCTCCCTTCGTTTCCAGCAGCGACAACAACAGAAATTCCTCTGGAAATTGCGGTGTTAAACACTGCGGAGTAAGCGCCGATGCAAGGAACTGGCTCTTTGGCTCCCAGTGAAAGGTTGATAACCGAGACTGGAAATCGATTTTGCGGAACGCCGTCAATTTTTACCCCAGCTGCCCAGTTCACAGCCTTTATAAGATCAGCAATTGTTCCGCCGTCTTTACCCAACGCTCTAATTGGCAAAACTTTATTGTTGGGAGCAACGCCAGCGGTTCCTAGGAAGTCATGTTCAGCCGCGATGATTCCAGCAACGTGGGTGCCATGGAAACTGCTTCCCCCGGCAGATTCTCCGCCTTCATCGTTTGGATTAGGGTCTTCCCCGTCGCCATCTGCTGCGCTAGCGAGCTCGGAAACGAAGTCATAGCCGTAGATGCTGCCGTCAGGATTTCTGGTCAGGCTTTTATCAATTTGCTGATGAGGCTTGATTCCGGTGTCGATAACTGCAACTACTTTGTCGCTATCTCCCTGGGTGTATTTCCAGGCCGCCGGCATTGAGATTCCGTTTCTACCGCTGAGATACCACTGCAGCGGAAAGTAAAGGTCACTAACGGCAACAGTCGCGTTTGAAGTTGAGCTTCCAAGTTCGTTAGTTGCAAATACCTCCACTGTGTAGGTGGTGTCTGGAATCAGCTCCGGGAAGCGGCACCTAGTTGCGTTGCATAAAGAAGTCTCAACCGATTCAATGTCAGCTGCCGTTGCAATGGCACGGTAGCGAACCTGGCTAGCAGCGTATCCACCTCGGTCAGAAACCGACTGAGCAAGATAAGTGATGTTTCCTGGACCCACTCTTGGAGCAGAAGTTACGACTACAGGCTTCGGTGCAGTTCGCACTGACGCCGATGCGGTGTTTGAGCTTGCACCAAGCGTGTTTGTCAAAGACCCATCGTTAGTAATAGCCCGGACTCGAAAACGGTAATTGACACCAGCTCGGATTCCATCGCTGACAATCAATCGAGTGAAATCGTTGCCGGTATTTGAAATCAGCGTCTGATAGCTGGCTCCATTATTCGAGGAGTACTGGATGCTGTACCCAACAATTTTCGCTCCGTAGCGATTTGTTGGAGGCTGCCAGGAAAGTCGAATTCTGGCCTTGTCTGGAGTGGCTGATGTGAAAGCAGATTTTGCAACCAGCGATCTTGGGCCTGAAGCTGGTCTTGCCTGAGTAAGAATCGGGTTTCTCAAAACCGGGTTCGCTGCCGAAGCTTTGTAAGTGGCTAGATTCGGTTCAGCCCAGATAATTCTTCGATCTAGCACCATCCGCTTAATCCAGGTTTTAGCTAATCCTTTATCTACTGGCGAGGAAAGGTTTAGAACAAAAAGTCCTCCACCAAGGTCCTCACTGACAACCGGACCCCGAAGCAAGTTAGCCCCGGTCGGCTCGCCGTTTGGTGCAACTGGATTGACACCCTCGGCGTACTGAACCAAAACACCGGAAATTTTTTCTGCTGGCGCTATCGAGGCCGCACTAGCGGCTGGAGCGAACCCGCCGAGCATTAAAGCGGCAGCAGCATAGGAAGCGAACAATGCCCGAAGGTTCATAAAGACAACCTATCAGAGGCTTTTTTGCATCAAGATTGTGCCGAGCCAGCGATCGAACTTGAAACCGACTTTGGCAAGGTGTCCTTGCTTCTTGAATCCAAACTGCTCGTGCAGACGCACCGAAGATTCAGCTCCGCTATCTGAAATCACAGCAACTACTTCCTTGATTCCTGCTTGCTTGGATAGGACCAAAAGCTCTTCCAACAATTTGGTGCCAACACGTTTTCCAGTAGCTGCAGCTCTCAGGTAAATGCTGTCCTCAACCGTTGTTCGATAAGCAGATTTCTGGCGCCAGGGGGCAACATAAGCAAATCCCAGAATCTCACCGTTGTCGGTTTCTGCAACGATAAATGGAAACTTCTGTTTGTTCAAATAAGTTAGCTTTTCTTCCCATTGGCTGACTTCCATAGATTGCTCATCAAAGGTCACCACTGAGTTTTGTATATAGAAGTTATAGATCTCACAGATTGCGAAGCAATCTTTTGCTTCGGCCGCTCTCAGACTTACGCTCAGCGGTCTGTCAGTATCTTCGCGAAAGCCGCGAGAACGAAATCGCTTAATCAATCTCCAACGAGATGATGAATCTAGACCCACGCGAGCTCCTAACAAGACCAATCTATCGGGGCCAAGCCTTTAGCCTGAAGGGCTGAATTGACCCGCGAGTAAATCCGAGAGCCAAAAAAGCCTCTGGAAGCAGAAAGTGGACTTGGATGGGTGGCTTGAACTACCTCTCCCGCAACAATTGCCTGGCTGAGCTTTTTCGCATGTTCCCCAAGGCTTAGGCACACCAAGTTCTTAGAATCCAACGCTGCAATGACGGTTTGTGTGAAGCTGCTCCATATTTTTGCGTGTGCACCGGCATCACCGATCTTGGTTGTCAGGGCTGAGTTCAGCAGCATCACACCCTGCTCGCTCCAGCGAGATAACTCGCCCGAGTTGGACGCTTGCGGAAGATCGCTAGCTAGCTCCTTCATTAGGTTTTTTAGGCTCTGCGGATGCTTGGCTCCACTGGAAACCGCAAATGCAAATCCGCAGGCAACGCCTTCGGTTGGATATGGGTCTTGTCCAATCAGCAGAACCTTTACCGACTCAAAGGGTTGCTCAAAAGCCCGCATCACCAGAACCTTATCGGGGGTGGTGTCCGTTTCGGAGTGTAAGCGCTCTTCGATCTCGGCTAGAAGGTCTTTACTGGCGGAAAGCCTTGACTGCCAAGACGGGTGCATCGCGCTAAAGAACATGTATAAAGGGTATGGCTTCGGTGGTGGCACAATGATTGCATGACGCAGTCAATTCTTGAGCAGGCTCGGCAAATGCTGCCTGAACTGATTACTCTCAGGCGCAAACTTCACCAGATCCCTGAGTTTGGTCTTGAGCTGCCAAACACCCTAAAAACAATTCTTGATGAGGTATCCGACTTAGGTGAAATAACCCTAGGTAAATCAATCACTTCCGCTGTCCTTCACATTAAGGGAGATCTTCCAGGCCCAACCGTTTTGCTCCGTGCTGACATGGATGCTTTAGCAGTAATTGAAGACACTGGGCTTGATTTTGCATCGACCAATGGATTCATGCACGCTTGCGGTCACGATTTGCATATGGCCATGGGGGTTGGAGCTGCGAAGATTTTGGCTTCTAGAAAATCAGAACTTAAAGGTGAAGTCATAATCTTTTTCCAGCCGGGAGAAGAAGGTCACCACGGCGCAGACGTGATGATTGAAGAGCAAGCGCTTATGGTTTCTGGGGCCAAACCCATTCGTGCCTACGGTCTGCATGTGTTTAGTTCATACCCGTCAGGAATGATGGGTTCTAAATCTGGTCCGCTTATGGCTTCAGCGGGCGATCTGCTGGTGACAGTTTCTGGAAGTGGCGGACACGGTTCGATGCCTTGGCTATCTAAAGATCCAATCAGCGTGCTCAACGAGATCATGTCGGCACTGCAGACAATGGTGACAAAGCGCTTTAGCGCATTTGACCCAGTGATAGTAAACATTGGTTGGGTAAAAGCTGGAGATCCTGCAACCACAAACGTAATCCCGGAAACTGCATCTTTTGGAGCAACAGTTCGAGTGTTTTCAGAAGAAAACGCAACCAAGCTAAAGCAATACACCCAACAGCTAGTTGAATCTATTGCTTCAGGTTTTGGACTTAGTGCAACCGTCGAGTTCACAAGAGCAACCAAGGTGTTAGTAAATGATCCTGCCGCAATTGCCTCGGTTGAGAAGGTTACAAGTGAAGTGTTTGGGCCTGGAAGATATATCAACCTCCCAACACCGATTGCTGGCGGTGAGGACTTTGCTTCAATTCTTCGCGAGATACCTGGAGCATTTGTGTTTATGGGCGCTTGCCCCTCGGGAGTCGATCACACTACCGCAGCCACCAACCACTCAAATAAGGCCGTGTTTGATGATTCAGTGCTGGGCGATGGTGCCGCTTTACTAGCTTGCCTAGCTATAGATGCACTTAGCTAGATAGGCTTTTTTCAATCATGGAATTTCAAGTATCTGGCGACAGCATCCCGTCCGAATTTATCACCGACGAGATGGCCAGAAAGCTCATCGGTAAACCTCCGGCCTCTGGCGCTTGGCGCGATGGTGATCCAGCCGGAGATAGAAAATTCACAACATCATTCGACATAAAGCTTGAAAGTGGCAAGAAACTCGACGACGTGAAAATCGCCTATGAGACCTGGGGTGAGCTAAAGCCTGATGGCTCGAATGCCCTTTTGATTCTTCATGCCCTAACCGGTGACTCTCATGCCTTTGGTTCGGCAACGAGGGCGCATCCAACAGCTGGGTGGTGGAACGGAGTTATCGGCCCAGGTCTAGCAATTGATACAAATAAGTTCTTTGTGGTCGCACCGAACATGCTCGGTGGCTGTCAAGGATCAACCGGACCTACTTCTTTGGATAAAAAAGGTAAAGAGTACGGAGCGCGTTTTCCCTACATCACCATTCGTGATCAAGTCAGCGCACAAGTTGAGCTATCAAAGCAGCTGGGAATCAAAAAATGGAAAGCCATCATCGGCGGTTCTATGGGTGGCATGCAGGTTCTGGAATGGGCAATTGAATATCCCGACGCCATGGAAAAAATCGCCGTGCTGGCAGCTCCAGCATTTTCTAACGCCGACCAAATCGCTTTGAACTCTGTTCAGTTAGAGGCCATCAAAGCTGACCCAGCATTTAACGAAGGTGACTACTACGACGCGGCTGCTGGCAAAGGTCCCTATCGCGGTCTGGCATTAGCAAGGCGCATGGCTCTACTGAATTACCGCTCCCCCGAAGAACTAAACGTCCGTTTCGAAAGAGCTTGGCAGTCAAAAGTGAATCCGTTTGGTGACGGTGGTCGGTTTGCGGTTGAAAGCTATCTAGATTTTCACGGCAACAAATTCACTCGCCGCTTTGATGCCAACAGTTACCTCACGCTGGTTGAGGCGATGAACTCTCACGACGTTGCTCGCGGACGCGGTTCTATCAAGAAAGCCATACAGAAAATTAAAGCTGAGATGCTGCTGGTTGGAATTGATAGCGATCGACTCTTTCCTGTTCCCAGCCAGGAAGTTATTGCGCAAGCCGGCCCAAAGAAACTCTTTGGCAACAAGCTGTTTGTGATCAAATCCGACTATGGCCACGACGGTTTCCTAATTGAAGCAGACAGAGTCGGCAAGCTTCTAAAGCGGCTGCTTTCCTCCAAGTCCTAGCCTGCGCTCTGGGGACCTTGGCTACCTAAGATAGGTCTTATTGCTCAAGGGTCAAATTCAAAGGAGAAGCTTTAGTGTCCGCACTGCAGAAGGCTAGATTTGCAGTCTTTGCCTACTTTACAATCGCCGGAGCAGCGGTTACATTCTGGGCCGTGCACATTCCTTTTGTTGAAAACAAGCTGGATATTTCTCACTCGGCAATCGGCACCCTTCTTCTTGTTTTTGGAGGCGGTGCCCTAACCGCCATTCAACTGGTTGGAAACCTGATTGATCGCGTCGGTTCAAGAACGGCCACATTTTTATCGGGCACATTTATGGGAGTAATGCTGTTTCTCCCAGGCCTTGCTAACACACCCTTGCTTTTAGGTGTTGCTCTATTTCTTCTTGGGATTGGAGTTGGAGCGACCGATGTTGCTATGAACGCACACGCGGTTGATGTTGAAAAGGCTTATCAGCGTCCAATCTTTTCGGCATTTCATGCGATGTGGTCATTTGGTGGATTGATTGGAGCCAGCATCGGAGGTCTTGCTCTAGCTAATTCACTGGAAATGCAAACCACGCTCTCCGGCGCTGCCATTGCAACACTCTTTATTGCAATCACCATGCGAACATGGATGCTTCCAGATAGTCCTAACCATCAGAAGGCTGAACAAAAAACTGGAGAAGATAAGCGCGCTGAAAAATCCAGACTCAAACAACTCAACGCCTCTAATCGACGAGTCCTTGGTTATGTCTTGTTCCTAGGTGCCATGGCAGCTGCTGCAGCCATTGCCGAAGGCACTGGAGTCGACTGGTCCACATTGCACCACGCAAGAGTAATCGGCACATCCGATGCCCAGGCTGCAATTGCTTTGGTTGTTTACACCGGTGCTATGGGAACAACTCGTCTTGTCATTGACAAAGTTGTTGCAGCCAAGGGAAGAATTTTTGTCATTCGATTCGGATCTTTGGTCTCTGCCCTTGGAACTTTCGTAGTGGTAGTTTCCACAACTTCTCCGGTTGCTTTACTGGGTTGGGTGATTGCCGGAATCGGAATTGCCGGAGTGGTTCCCCAGATTTTTGCGTACTCAGCCGAAGTTGGTGAGTCTTCGCACACTGGAAGAAACATGGCCAAGGTAGTTGGCATCACCTATGCGGGGGTTTTGGCAGGTCCAGCAATTATTGGATTCCTCACGGAACTGGTTCCCCTGAATATCGCCATTGGGCTAGGTGTGATTCTTGGGCTCTTTACTGCCCTGGGTACTTTAGTTATCAAAAGAAGGAACGCCGATGCCAAAACTGTTTGAGCCAATAAAGCTTCGAAGCCTTGAGGTTAAAAACCGCATCTGGATTTCACCGATGTGCATGTACTCAGCTGAAAACCAGGATGGTATGCCCGGAACCTGGCAGGAGATACACCTAGGCTCGAGAGCAGTTGGTGGAGCGGGTTTGATCATTGTTGAAGCTTCTGGGGTTAGTCCGGAAGGACGCATTACACCCTGGTGCGCAGGTATTTGGAACGATGAGCAGGCAGCTGCCTGGAAGAAGATTGTGGATATCTGCCACACTCACGGTTCTAAAGTTGCGATGCAACTTGCTCACGCAGGTCGCAAAGCATCCGTGCACCGAGAATCAAGCGGAGTGGGTTCAGTTCCAATCAGCGAAGGTGGTTGGCAGAGCGTTTCTTCTACCGATGTTGCCTTTGGTGATTACGCAGCTCCAAGAGCTCTATCAGTTGAGGAAATTGCAGAGCTGGTAAAGGCATTTGCAGCAGCTGCGAAAAGATCGGTTGCTGCAGGTTTCGACGCGGTTGAAATTCACGGAGCACACGGTTATTTGATTCATCAGTTTCTGTCACCGCTGTCAAACAACAGATCTGATCAGTACGGTGGCTCACTTGAAAATCGTGCTCGGGTACTTTTAGAAACCATCAAAGCTGTAAGAGATGTCATTCCTGAATCCATGCCATTGTTTCTTAGGTTGTCGGCAACCGACTACGCCGAAGGTGGTTGGGACCAAGAACAAACCGCTGTGGTTTCAGGTTGGGCAACCGAAGCTGGCGTTGATCTAATCGATGTTTCAAGCGGCGGGTTGATAACCGGAGTAAAGATTCCATCTGGCCCTGGCTACCAAGTTCCTTTCGCGGAGTACGTTGCGGAACGAATCAAGCAACCGGTAAGTGCGGTAGGTCAAATTACTGACGCTAAGCAAGCCGAGGAAATTCTGCAGTCTGGGCAAGTGGATGTAATCATGATTGGAAGAGCCAGCTTGAGAGATCCCTATTGGCCGCTTCGCGCGGCCCATGAATTGGGCGTTGAGACTAACTGGCCCCAGCAGTATGAAAGAGGAAAGTGGCCCAAGCAGTAATTTGCGGACCCACCCACCAATACCGCTAGATTCCAAGGCCCAGGCTCCTAATGCCCTCAGAGCGTAAGATATAGGAGTCA
>WLHO01000021.1 GCA_009702645.1 Actinomycetota bacterium
AGCGATCAGATCATTGTTCTGGACCAGGGGAAGGTAGTGGGCATTGGAACTCACAGCCAGCTGGTTAAATCCACACCGCTTTATAAGCAACTAGCCAAGCAGCAGTTGCTGGTCTAATTGGCACCGGTAGCAAAGAGCTAGGCTGATTTTTATGAGCTATCCACTTCTTGAAGGTCTAGGCGATCCACTTAGCCGAGACACCGCCCTGGCATTAGATAAATCAGATGAGCTTGCCTCATTCCGCGAAGAGTTTTACATCAAAGATGAAAGCATCTGCTACCTAGATGGGAACTCTTTAGGCCGCCTTCCGAAAAAGACCATTGAGCGAGTAAACAGTTTCCTAACCGACGAGTGGGGAACCGAGCTAGTTGATGGCTGGAGTCATTGGATTGACGAGGCCCAACCGGCTGGAGATTTACTAGGCCGTGCAACCCTTGGTGCTGCAGCAGGGCAAGTTCTTGTATGTGACACAACAAGTGTTAACTTGTATCAGCTTTGTGTGGCTGCGGTTAGGGCAAGACCTGGTCGCAAAACAATCATTGTTGATTCTGCGAATTTTCCAACCGACCGATTTGTAGTTCAGGGCATTGCAGATCAGTTTGGCCTCAAGCTAATCACTATCGACAACGATGGCTCGGGCGGGCCAGGTGCAATTCCAGTTGCTTCTGAAAATGAGCTGATCACAGCCGAGCTTTTGGCTCCGCTACTAAGTGAAGATGTGGCATTTGTCACTTTGCAGGCGGTGAACTACCGCTCGGGAGCTAGACCGAACATCAAAGAAATCACAGACCTAGTTCGATCCTTTGGTGCTCTAGTTGTGTGGGATGCTTCGCATGCCGGTGGATCAGTTGAGCTTGATTTTGATGCCAACGGTGTTGATCTAGCTGTGGGCTGTACCTATAAGTACGGAAACTCAGGTCCTGGGTCTCCCGCTTGGCTCTATGTTCGCAAAGAGCTTCAGTCCAGCCTTCGAGTTCCGATCCAGGGATGGTTTGCCCAGGATGATCAGTTTGCGATGGGTCCGGTGTTTGACAAAAACACCGCCATTCGTGGTTTCCAGATCGCAAGCCCATCCATCGTTGGTATCAGAGCAGTCCAAGTTAGCTACGAAATGATTGAGCGAGCCGGGATAGCGAAGATTGCAAGAAAAGCTGCCCTGGGTACTGAGTTGATGATCGCGCTCTTTGATGCCTGGCTGGCCCCGCTTGGCTTTACCTTGTTGACCCCTAGGGATTCCAACTTGCGCGGTGGCCACATCACAATCGGTCATCCTGAGGCCAAGCGGATTGCAGCGGCCTTACGAAAGTACGCCCAGGTGATTCCGGATTATCGAATGCCTAATTCGATTCGGTTAGCAATTTCACCGCTACCAACTAGCTTTATTGAGGTCTACGACGGTTTCCAGAGAATCAAGGAATCGGTTGAGCGTAAAGACTACGAGAAAATCCAAGACAGCGGAAACAGGGTCACCTAAATGAGTCAAGAACACGACAAAGCCATTACTTACACAAGTTATCTAAAAGTTGACGAGCTACTCGAGCTTCAGCAACCGCTATCCGATGGTCCTGAGCATGATGAGCTGTTATTCATAACCATCCATCAGGTATATGAACTTTGGTTCAAGCAGATTCTTCATGAGTGTGCGGCGCTTCAGCAAACTCTAGAGACAGGAAACACTCACCGCTCACTTGCTCTGCTCGGACGCATTAGAACCATCATGAAAACCTGTGTGGCTCAGTTGGACATTTTGGAAACCATGACGCCACTGCAGTTCAACTCCTTCCGTGGAAGATTAAGCTCTGCTTCTGGTTTTCAGTCCGCGCAGTTTAGGGAACTAGAGGCAGTTCTTGGAAGACGTGACCAAGCCGGAGCCGATGCCACCCCTGGCACTGGCATGGCAATGGCTTCTCATCTGGTGCCAGGGTCTGCCCCAAGACTTCGAGTTGAGAACGCGATGAACAGAGCGAGTTTGTATGACTCTGCCTTGAAGTACTTTTCACTTCGCGGCCATGCGATTCCTTCCGAAGTTCTGAATCGTGATATGACCAAAGGTTATGAGCCCAACGAGAAGGTTCAAGATGCATTGCTGGATGCTCACCGCAACGACCCTGAGGCCAACATGGTTGGCGAAGCCCTGGTTGATCTTGATGAAGGATTACAAGAGTGGCGCTACCGTCACGTAAAGATGGTGGAGCGAACTATTGGGGCCAAGATGGGCTCTGGTGGATCGGCCGGGGCTGGTTACCTATCCAGCACCTTGTTCCGCCCTGTCTTTGCTGACCTTTGGGCTATTCGCTCTAGATTCTAGAAGCGGCTCGGTCAACTACGTTTTTGACCAACATGGCGCGAGTCATTGGACCGACTCCCCCAGGGTTTGGAGACAAATAACCTGCAACATCTGCAACGGCTGGATCAACATCTCCAACCAGGCTGGCAACGCCATTTGATTCGGTTCTTGTAATTCCAACGTCTAAAACTGCAGCTCCTGATTTGATCCAGGAAGCTTTTACAAAATGTGCAACTCCCACTGCAGCCACAACAATATCTGCTCGCCTAACTGCTTCTGGAATGTTCTTACTTCCAGAGTGAAGCAAGGTAACAGTTGCATCAATGCTCTTTCGAGAAAGCAGAAGTCCAAGGGGTCTACCAACAGTAATTCCTCGTCCAATGACGGCTACTTCCTTGCCTGCTAGATCAATGTCGTAGCGGCGAAGCAGTTCAACGATTCCCATCGGAGTGCAAGGAAGAGGAGAAGGTATATCACCTGAGACATTCAGAACCAGCTTGCCTAGGTTTATTGGATGCAGTCCATCGGCATCTTTTTCTGGGTCGATAGCTTCGAGAAGTTCGTTGGTATTGATACCTACCGGCAGTGGCAGCTGCACGATGTAGCCGGTGACCTCTGGAGCTTGATTGAGCTCTGATATGGCTTTGAAGATATCTGCTTTTGATGCACTTGCTGGCAAATCAATGCGGATGGAGTTCACTCCTACCTCAGCACAATCACGGTGCTTTCCGGAAACGTATGAGTGAGATCCTGGGTCATCGCCAACTAGCAAAGTTCCAAGACCAGGACTTACTCCTGACTGCTTGAGCTTTACTACCCGGTCAGTTAATTCCAACTTGATGGTTTTTGCGGTGGCCCGCCCATCAAGAATGATCGCGCTCAAGGATTACCAATTCTCCAGTCCCGAATAGAGCGGGAACTGGTCGGTTAGCTTGCGGACTCGAGCCTGCAGGGCCGGAACATCTGGGTTTGGAAGTAGCACCTGGGCGATAATCTCGGCCACCTCAGTGAATTCAGTTGCCCCAAAGCCTCTGGTTGCCAGTGCTGGCGTGCCAATTCGGACACCGGAGGTAACTAGCGGTGGACGAGGGTCGTTAGGCACTGAGTTGCGATTCACGGTGATTCCAACCTCGTGAAGCAAGTTTTCTGTCGTGATTCCATCAATTGGAGCATTTCTTAGATCAACTAGCACCAAGTGAACATCGGTGCCACCGGTCAGAATCGAAACTCCATTTGCTTTCAGGTCCGCTCCAACCAAACGGTCGGCGATGATTCTTGCGCCTTCGATGGTGCGCTGCTGGCGCTCCTTGAATTCCTCAGTCATGGCTGCCTTGAAGGCAACGGCCTTAGCTGCAATCACGTGCATGAGTGGACCACCCTGTTGACCTGGGAATACACCGGAGTCAACTTTCTTGGCAAGCTCAGCTTTGCAAAGAATCAAACCTGATCTAGGTCCTGCAAGAGTTTTGTGAACGGTTGTTGAAACTACGTCTGCATAAGGAACAGGTGAAGGGTGAACTCCGGCTGCAACCAATCCTGCAAAGTGAGCCATGTCAACCCAAAGCTTTGCACCAACTTCATCAGCAATTGATCTAAAGGCTGCAAAATCTAAGTGGCGTGAGTAGGCCGACCAACCGGCAATCAAAACTGCAGGCTTGGTTTCAATAGCCCGGGCGCGGACAATGTCCATATCAATCAAGTTTGTGTCTGGGTGAAGTTCATACGCGTGTGCATCATACATCTGACCAGAGAAGTTCAATCGCATACCGTGAGTCAAGTGACCGCCGTGAGCAAGTTCAAGTCCAAGAATTCGATCACCGGGTTTTGCAAGTGCCATCATGAGTGCGGCGTTTGCAGTTGCGCCTGAGTGAGGTTGCACGTTGGCATGTTCTGCACCAAAGAGTTCCTTCGCGCGATCACGAGCTAGATTCTCTGCAATGTCAACCGCTTCACAACCTCCGTAGTAGCGCTTGCCTGGATAGCCTTCGGCGTACTTGTTGGTTAGAACAGATCCCTGCGCTTCGAGGACTCCTCGCGACACAAAGTTCTCGCTGGCGATCATCTCTAGGGTGTGGCGCTGACGATCTAACTCTTGGGTTAGAACTGCGGCAATTTCAGGGTCAGTTTCACTAAGAGGCTTGCTAAAGCTGGAAGATAGCTTGATCTGGGTCATTCGGGGCTCCTTAAGGGTGTAGACAGCTGAGATTGGCCCAGGCGCACGACCAAGTGACTCTTCGCTCCCCGATGGAAACCCATCTTTTAGCGCCAGTTGCGATATTCAGAGCTTATCAGCCCTAGAAATCAGGGGATTTCCAACACGTTCGCAAAAAGGCATTCGTTAGAGCGAACCTTCCATTTAGAATAGGGAAGTTGTCCGAATCACAAGAATTGAGCTTTAAAGGCATGACCGAACTACCTATAGCTGTCCTAATCGGGGCCGGGATGATCATTTTGGGAACCGGTGTAGCGGTTTGGATTGTAGTTAGCATCGTCAGGCAAAGCCGCAGGGACGAATCTTTCCCCGATTAAGCTAGGAAGTCTTATGAACAAGACTGGCCTCACCCACTGGGTTCTCACTCTGGTCTGCGAAGACCGTCCTGGAATCGTCCATGCCATCTCGGGAGCCATAGTTCAGGCTCAGGGAAACATCACCGAATCTCACCAGTTCACATCAGAAGATACCGGCCGGTTTTTCATGAGACTGCAGATTGAAACACCAGCTACTCAAGCTGAGTTGGAATCCAAAATTGCTCCTGTGACAAAAGAGTTTGCAATGAGCTGGGAATTAGATGTTGTTGGTCGAAAGATGAAAACTCTGGTTTTAGTCTCTAAGTCAGCTCACTGCCTGAACGATATGCTCTTTAGGCAGCGCTCTGGTCAATTGCCAATCTTGGTTCCCAAGGTGATTTCAAACCATGACTCACTTTCTGATCTTGCATCTTTCTATGGAATCGATTTTGAATCCAGCACCATCAAATCTGAATCCGATAAGAAATCTTTTGAAGACAAGCTGCGCGCGATTATCAAGTCCGAAGGAATTGAGCTGATTGTCTTGGCTCGGTTTATGCAGATTCTTAGTCCGGAGTTTTGCAAAGAGTTTGAAGGAAAAATCATCAACATTCACCACTCGTTCCTTCCAGGCTTCAAGGGTGCAGACCCTTATGCACAGGCTCACTCACGTGGCGTAAAGCTAATCGGTGCAACCGCTCATTTTGTAACTAGCGATCTAGACGAAGGTCCAATCATCGAACAAAACGTTGTTCGAGTAGAACACGGCGACTCTAGAAACCATCTAGTTGCCATTGGCCAAGACATTGAATCAAAGACTCTAAGCCAAGCAGTTCGGTGGTTTGCAGAGCGCCGTGTTCTATTAGATGGTGCAAGAACCATCATCTTCAGCTAGCTATCGCCCCCGGCACTCCTCGCCTGGCCACAATCAGCCCAGCAATTAGGGCAAATACACCCAGTCCAATTAGCCCGGCAAACAACGTGTTGGAACTCCACGGCTGCGGCTTGGTCTGCGTTGGGACTACGACACTCGCAGCCGCCTGACGCAATGGCGATGGCTGTGCCAGAATCTCATCTTCTGCACTAGCTACTGGTTCTGTGGCGGACTCTTCTGGAACCGCAGTGATCGCCGTGAAGCCAACTACAGCTGGCTCATCCACAACCGTTTCAACTACCGCAGGAGAGTTTGGCTCCTGGGTTGGTTCTGGACCTACCACCGAAGCAATAGGCAAAGGCTCCTGGATTGGCTGTTGGGTAGGTTCCGGCTGGGAGCTAACTTGCTGCGGTTCAGATGGGGTGGGGGAAACTGACTCCTCAGCAGGAGGAGCAGCTGACTCTTCAGCGGGTGGAGCTGCCGATTCTTCTGCAGGAGGAGCTGCCGATTCTTCCGCAGGAGGAGCAGCTGACTCTTCAGCGGGTGGAGCTACTGATTCTTCTGCAGGAGGAGCTACAGACTCCTCAGCGGGTGGGCTTTCGACAGCCACACGATAACTGATGATGATTTGTCCCGCACCTGCTCGAATTCCTTGAGTGTGAACCACGTTGGTGACAAAAGCGGAGTCAGTGTATGAGGAACCACCGCCACCGCCACCGGCATCGGTGCAGCAAGTGTCTTCGTCAGGGCCGCCTCCGCCACCGCCGAAGTAACCGCCGCCGCCTCCACCGCCGCCGTGCACTGGGCCGGAACCTCCAGCTCCACCGACTGCCCAATCTCCGTCACCACCCGAGCTTCCTTGACCGTACGGAATACCTCCGATACCTCCTGCAACTTGCGAACCACCTGTTCCGCCAGTTCCTTGCCCGTCCTTGCCGGATGCGCCGACTAGTCCACCTCCGGCTCCACCGCCTGAACCAGCACCTGATCCCCTACCTCCGCCACCGCCAGCAACAACGATTCTGGATGAGAGTGAAAAGCCAGTTCGGATATCACTTGCTCCGCCTCCGGATCCTTCAACGCCTGCGTTTCCGCCCGATGCACCTCCGCCATTGAAACCGCCGGGGCCAAAGCTACTGGAAACACCCGCGCCACCTACCGTGATGTAAATAGTTGATGGAACGTCGACGAAGTTACCGGTGACTCGACCGCCACCGCCACCGGTCTTACCGCCCTGGGCTCCTAAAACCTCGAACCTAATATCAGAAACTCCGGAGGGAAATGTGAATGTTTCGGTCTGACCGGAATAGCCGAAAATCATTGTGCACCGATCATCGAAGCATTCCTCGATAATCGTTGCACTTGCTGGCATTGGAGCTAAAACTCCAAAAGTTAGAGCCAGAGCAGGAAAGAGTTTTACTAATGTGTTTGGTTGCCATTTTTTCATGGCGCAAATGTAAAACCCCTGACCGTTTTCGATCAGGGGTTTTACACAGGGTGGATTACTTTAGACGCGCAGTCAGATTTTCTGCTAGCGACGCCATGAATTCTTCGGTGCTCTGGTAAGCCTGCCCGCTACCAACTAGAGCCGAGAGGTCTTTAGTCATTTTGCCGGACTCAACAGTTTTGATAACAACATCCTCGAGAGTCTGCGCAAACTGGGCAACCTCTGGAGTTCCATCTAGCTTGGCGCGGTGCATAAGCGCACGGGTCCAGGCATAGATAGATGCAATTGGGTTGGTAGATGTCTTTTTGCCAGCCTGGTGCTCACGGTAGTGACGGGTCACAGTTCCGTGCGCTGCTTCAGCCAAAGCGGTCTTGCCATCTGGGGTTGTTAGAACAGATGTCATCAGACCCAATGATCCAAAGCCCTGGGCTACGGTGTCGGACTGAACGTCGCCGTCGTAGTTCTTACAAGCCCAAACGTAGCCACCCTCCCACTTCAAAGAAGCGGCAACCATGTCATCGATCAGGCGGTGTTCGTAGGTGATGCCGGCCGCCTTGAATCGGTCGGCGTACTCAGCATCAAATACTTCCTGGAAGGCGTCCTTGAAAGCGCCGTCGTAAGCCTTCAAAATGGTGTTCTTGGTTGATAGGTAGACCGGGTAGTTTCTGGCAAGACCGTAATTGAACGATGCTCTTGCAAAGTCGCGGATGGATTCCATGTAGTTGTACATACCCATGGCTACTCCACCAGCTGCCGGGTAGTCAGCAATTGTCCAAGTCTGTGGCTCACCGGTTTCTGGGGTGTAGGTCATGGTGACAGTTCCCTTGCCAGGGATCTTTACGTCAGTTGCCTTGTACTGGTCTCCGTGAGCGTGACGACCAATAACAATTGGCTTGGTCCAACCAGGAACCAAACGAGGAATGTTAGAGATGATAATCGGCTCACGGAAAACAACTCCATCAAGAATGTTTCGGATTGTTCCGTTAGGAGATTTCCACATCTTCTTTAGACCAAACTCTGTGACGCGGGCCTCATCCGGTGTGATGGTTGCACACTTAACACCAACTCCATGAGCCTTGATGGCATTGGCAGCATCAATGGTCACCTGATCATCTGTTGCGTCTCTGTTTTGAACTGAGAGGTCGTAGTACTCAAGGTCAACATCTAGAAAAGGCAAGATAAGTGAGTCCTTGATGTTCTGCCAGATGATGCGAGTCATTTCATCGCCGTCTAGCTCTACTACCTTGCCAACAACCTTGATTTTTTCCATGTCTTATCTTTCTTTTTTTGCTTTCTAAAAACCTCGTCTAGCCTACTTGAAGAATCAATGAGCCTCGAAAGACTCATAACTTAGGCCACTAAACCAGTGACTCGCGCCAAGCCTTATGCATCTTGGAGAACTTGCCGCTGCCCGATATCAGCTTGCTTGGGCTGTCGTCCTCGATAATTTGGCCCCGCTCCATAACAAGCACGCGATCGGCAATTGAAACCGTGGAGAGTCGGTGGGCAATGATTATTGCTGTCCTTTTCGCAAGCAAACTCTTTAGTCCCTGCTGAACCAGTCGCTCGGATGGCACATCCAATGAGCTGGTTGCTTCATCAAGAATCAGCACGGCTGGGTCTGCGATGAAGGCCCTTGCAAATGAGATCAACTGCCGCTGGCCCGAGCTAACCCGCCCACCGCGCTTATTTACATCTGTGGAGTAGCCATCCGGCAAGCTCAAAATGAAATCATGTGCGCCAACGGCGATTGCCGCCTGTTCGATTTCCTCTGCAGTGGCCTCAGGTTTTCCAAGGGCGATGTTATCCGCCACCGATCCCGAGAATAGGTAGGCCTCCTGGGTGACCATCACGATCGACTGCCGAAGATCTGTGCTTGAAACACTCTTTAGGTCAATGCCGTCAAGTAGCACCCGACCCTTGGTTGGGTCGTAGAACCTTGAGATCAGCTTGGCAATTGTTGATTTGCCAGCACCAGTTGTTCCAACAAGAGCAACTGTCTGCCCGGCTGGAATCTTCAAGTCAAGATTGTCTAACACTGCAACATCGTTTGAGTAGTGGAACGAAACAGAATCGAAAGTTATCTCGCCCTTGACGTTCTCTAACTTTGTAGCTGATTTGGGTTCTGGGACGGTTGGCTTTTCTTCTAGCACTCCCGAGATTTTCTCGAGGGAAGAATTTGCCGATTGGTAGGAGTTATAGAACATAGCCAGGTTTTCCATTGGATCAAAGAATCTCTTGGCATAGATAATTGCCGCAGTTAAGACTCCGACTCCAATCTCACCGGCAAGAACTCGAGTGCCTCCAAAAAGCAAAATGGTTGCGACCGTGAGGTTTCCAATCAGCAATAATCCC
>WLHO01000022.1 GCA_009702645.1 Actinomycetota bacterium
CACGGTGAGTACATCGAAGTCCACGAGCCTCTGGATAAGTTCGAGATGTACAAGATGGTTGATTTCAAGGACTACCGTCCAACGGTTGTTCGCCCTAACAAGAAAGGCAAGATCACAGTTGGCACAAGAATTCGTGCTGCACTATCTCGCTTCTACTTCGAAGACCGTATTGCACCAGTGACCCAGACCGAGCTAAACGAAGCTCAGTCGCATGATCACTCCCCTGCGGTTGCTGCACCGGCTGCTCAGGAGCAGCTAACAAAGTAAAAACAACTTAACTGTAAAACCCCGATCGAAAACGGTCGGGGTTTTTGCTTTTGTCGAAAAACTATGGCTTGTATGAATCAACTTCGATTTCCACGAGCATTTGTGGGTTTATGAATTTGATTCCGGCAAGCATCGTCGCTGCCGGCCTGATTTCAGAGAATAATTCACCGTGTGCTTTGCCGACGGCATCCATGTCTTCCGCGTTTGCAAGATACATACGCGTCCGCACTACATCAGACAACGAGTGCCCGCCTTCAGCTAAGGCTTTCTGGATAATTCCGAAAATGACCTTGGTCTGCGCGTAGGCATCACCTTCGTGCTGCAGTTTGCCATCAACTGTGGCCGTTGAACCAGAAACGTGAATGTACGGACCAGCGACCACTGCCCTGGAATACCCAATTGATGCTTCCCAGGGTCCTCCTGAGGAGATTTTCTTATCTGCTGCCATGTCCGTTTCCTAACAAAGCTTAAAAACGCTTAGTGAGCGTGCAGGCCTCTGCTGTGCTCGAAAACAAAACCAACCACGCCAATGATTGCCAAAGGCACAACGAAGTAGGTTAGCCACCAACCAACTGCTAGCGACGCGAAAACGAGTGCGCAAGCGATACCAAGATATAGAGGCCACCAACTCCAAGGAGAGAAAAATCCAAGTTCAGATTCGCCGTCTTCGATGTTTGCGTCAAGACGGTCTTCAGGAACTGCTCCTTGGGTTCTGTGTGTTTTCCAAAGGTAGAACGCCAAGAATGCGCTCATGAAAGTAAGCATGGCCAAGGCGGAAGTTCCGATTGGCTCCCAGCCTCCGTAGGTCAGAAACCACCACAGGTGGTAACCACCGGTGACAAGCGCGTAGAAGCCAGTCAACAAGATCCAGAGTAGGTAGTTAGCTTTCATCTGTTACTTCTTTGCTGCAGCTTTAGCTTCTGGCGCTGCGTAGTCGGGGTGGTGAAGATCAAACGCTGGAGACTCTGAGCGGATACGAGGGATCGAAGTGAAGTTGTGTCGTGGGAACGGTGTTGCTGTTGCCCACTCCAAGCTTCTTCCGTAGCCCCATGGGTCATCCAAGGTCACCTTCGGAGCGCTTCTGTATGTAATGTAAACGTTCCACAGGAATGGAATGATCGATAGCGCCAGCAGGATAGAACCGAGGCTAGAGACCATGTTCATCCAAGTGAAACCATCTTCTGGCAAGTACGTTGCGTAGCGACGTGGCATTCCGATAACACCCAACCAGTGCTGGATCAAGAAGGTGATGTGGAATCCAAAGAAGGTTAGCCAGAACTGGATGTAGCCCAGGCGCTCGTTGAGCATCTTTCCAGTCATCTTGGGCCACCAGAAGAAGAAGCCTGCAAACATCGCAAACACAACAGTTCCAAACACTACGTAGTGGAAGTGAGCTACAACAAAGTAGCTATCGGATAGGTGGTAGTCCAGAGCAGGAGACGCCAAGATAACTCCGGTTAATCCACCGAAGATGAAGGTGGTCAAAAAGCCTAGGCTCCATAGCATCGGGTTCTCAAAGGTAATTGACCCTCGCCACATCGTTCCAATCCAGTTGAATATCTTCACACCGGTTGGAACCGCAATCAGCATTGTTGTGAAAGCAAAGAATGGCAGTAGCACAGAGCCTGTGACATACATGTGGTGGGCCCAAACAGTCATCGACAAAGCAGCAATAGCAATGGTCGCGTAGACCAGGGTCTTGTATCCGAAGATTGGCTTTCTGCTGAAGACCGGGAAGATCTCGGAGACTATTCCAAAAAATGGTAGAGCAAGAATGTATACCTCTGGGTGACCAAAGAACCAGAACAAATGTTGCCAAAGCATGGCTCCACCATTAGCTGGGTCAAAGATATGAGCGTCTAGGCGGCGGTCAGCTCCAAGAGCAAATAACGCTGCCGCAAGTGGAGGGAACGCCATGATCGCCAGGATCGAGGTCACCAAGATGTTCCAGGTGAAGATCGGCATGCGGAACATGGTCATTCCAGGAGCGCGCATAGTCAGCACGGTTGTGATGAAGTTCACTCCACCAAGAATTGTTCCGAATCCACTAAGGGCCAGACCAAACACCCATAAGTCGCCACCTATACCCGGCGAGAACGTTGTATTCGATAGCGGCGCATATGCAAACCACCCAAACGACGCTGCTCCCTGAGGGGTAAAGAAACCCGAAACTGCAACGAAGGAACCAAAGAAGTAGAACCAGTAAGCAATGGCGTTCAATCTTGGGAACGCAACATCAGGTGCACCAATTTGAACCGGCATTAGAACGTTTGCAAAGCCAGCAAAAAGCGGAGTTGCAAACATCAAAAGCATGATGGTGCCGTGCATTGTGAAAAGCTGGTTGTACTGCTCCTTTGTCTGAACAATATCTAGTCCAGGAGCAGCAAGCTGGGCGCGAATCACTAGCGCCATTACTCCCCCGATCAGGAAGTAGGCGAATGAAGTCATCAGGTACAGGTAGCCGATCTTCTTGTGATCGGTAGTGGTTAGCCAGTCAACGAGAATCTGACCCTTGGTCTGCTTCTTCTTTTGTGGGAAGCTTCCACCGCTGGAGGGACGAGTTTCAGTTAGGGTTGCCATTTTGACTATCCTCTAATCTCTGGGTTGTCGCCGGGAAGGTTCTGGTTTCGGTCGTAAGAAGTATCAAGCTGACCAGTTTGTCCCTTGGCAGCAAGGGTCGCCAGATAGCTGTCGTATTCAGCTTGAGAAACTACCTTGACTTGGAAAAGCATCAGGGAATGGTATTCACCACAAAGTTCGGCACACTTACCTGCGTAAGTTCCCTCCTTCTGAGGAGTGAAGTACATGGTGTTGGTCTTGCCTGGGAACATGTCCTTTTTGTACAAGAAGTCGATTACCCAGAACGAGTGGATAACATCTCTTGCGGAAAGGTCAATCTTCACGCTCTTGTTCACTGGCAGGTAAAGAGTTGGGAGCGTTTCAGGCACGCCTTCTTGACCGTCAAACTGTGCCTGGATTCCAGATTCGAAAACGTTAGCGTCTACGTAGTTAAAGTCCCAGCTCCATTGCTTTGCAATGACCTGGATCGTGACATCTGGGTTCTCGGTTGGCTTTTCGATTGCTGCCATGTCCCTGGCGGTGAAGGCAAAAAAGCCAATCACGAGAATCAGCGGGACAACCGTGAACAAAACCTCAATTGGGTTGTTGTAGCGAAGCTGGGCTGGAATTCCGGTTTCGCCCTTGCGTCTGCGGTAAACAAGAATTGCCCAACCCATTAATGCCCACGCGATGATTCCGACAAGCCACAAGATGATCCAAGCTGTTGTCCACAATCCAGTAATTCGGTCAGTGTGGTTGGTCACACCCCACTCGCCTGGCAAAAAGCCTCTGGCAAACTGGTCAGCGCAGCCCGAAAGCAGCAAAACCATGGTTGTGGCTAGCGGGATGCTGGCCCACTTAAAACGATTACTCACTGGAAAAACAGACCCTTCGGCTGGGGAAAACTTATATCTTTAGTCTAAGCGAGGAAAATCCACCAAGTGCGCCAAAACACCGAGAAATACGCGGTTTTCTGTGGGATTCTGTGAAGCTGAGAGTTAGTTGAACGAGTCTCCGCAGGCACATGAGCCAGCGGCGTTTGGGTTATCGATTGTGAAACCCTGCTTCTGAATTGTGTCTTCAAAATCAATCGAAGCGCCTTCAAGATAAGGAACGCTCATCTTGTCGACAACAACCTGGACGCCATCGAAATTGGCAACAGCATCGGTGTCTTCAAGAACTTCATCAAAAAACAATTGGTAGATCAAGCCAGAGCAACCGCCAGGCTGAACTGAAACACGAAGTCTTAGATCGTCGCGACCTTCGGCAGCCAACAAGGTGCGAACTTTGTCCTTGGCGGTGTCTGTGAGGCTAACTTTGTGGCTGAGTGTCTGCTCCATGGTTGCTCTCTTTCGAAAATCTGTTGGTCTAACTCTAACAAGGGTGAACCTAGCTATTGGTGATCTGATTCCCACCCAGCAAGAAAAGCAACTGGGCCAAAATCGCTGACCGGAATCCTTCCAAATGCAGGCTCTCGTTTGGTGAGTGAGCCCGCGAATCTGGGTCCTCCACCCCCGTCACGAGCACTTGAGCGCTTGGAAAAACCCGCTCCAACTCAGCGATGAAGGGAATTGAGCCTCCAATGCCGATATCCACCGATTTCTCCCCGTAAGCAAGTCCTAGGGCCTCTTCGGCTAAGGATTTGCCCCAGCCAGGCTCCCCCAAGCTGAAAGGCTTACCAAGCTCTACAGCCCCAAAACTGATCTCTGCTCCCAGGCTGTTGTTAGCCAGGATGTGGCTCTTTAGAGCCTCCAGAGCCCGTTCTGGGACGTCTCCAGGGGCAATTCGAAGGCTTAGCTTGGCTTTCAGGCTAGGCACCAGGGTGTTGGAGGAAAAAGCCACACTTGGATAGTCAAGCCCGATCAGAGTCAAAGACGGCTTGGTCCAAAGACGAGGCAGGATTGGACCCTCACCAATGGCCAAAGTGGAGGGCAAAAGCCCGGAATCAGTCCTCAATTGGGTCTCGGAATAGGCTAAATCGTTGTTTTCTGACGAATTTAGCCCTGAAATGGTGACTGAGCCCTTTTCGTCCCACATCGAGCCCAGAATCTTGACCATAGCCAGCATGGCATCCGGGACCGCTCCCCCGTACATGCCGCTGTGGACCGCGTGGTCTAGGGTTCTGACCTCAAACTCAAGCGAAACTAGCCCTCGCAAAGTGGTCGTAATCGCAGGGACAGTAGTGCTCCAGTTGCCAGAATCGGCAACGATGATTACATCGCCTGCAAGCTTGTCCTTGTATGTTTCCAAAAAGCTCGAAAACGAAGGAGACCCGGCCTCTTCCTCCCCCTCGATGAACACTGCTAAACCTAGGTCGAAATCCGATCCGGCTAACTCAGAAAGTAGCTTCACAGACGCGTAGTGCGCGATTATGCCGGCTTTATCGTCGGCCGCACCGCGTCCATACATTCGGCCATTTCGTATTTCAGGCTCAAATGGATCGGATTCCCAAAGCGAACTCTCTCCCGGTGGCTGCACATCGTGGTGCGCGTAAAGCAGGATTGTCGGTTTGGAGTTTTTGGCTTTGCGACTGGCAACAATCGCTGGAGCCCCAACCAAAGAATCTCCGTAGCCTGCTCTTAGAATCTCGACTTGATCAAAAACTCCGGTGCTTTCAAAAAGCTTCCTTACGGCCTCAGCACTTTTATCCAGATGAGTTGAATCAAAAGCCTCCCAAGCAATTCCTTGAATTCTGACTAAATCCTGAAGCGTTTCAAGAGACGAAGAAAAGATTGCATCAACTGCTTGGCTAGCCTTGGCAAGTTGATCGGGAGTGATGGTCGGCGGTTGCAAGCTCATGAGGGTAATCTTAAGTGCAAACAACCAAAAACAAAGGACTCGCATGCCAGAGCAGGCCCCAAAGTCACAAGAGCCAAAAAAAGATGGCAAAGGCAAGCCGACACCGGCTCGTAAACAGCAGGAACAGCTTCGCAAGAAGCCGGTTGTAGGCAACCGCTCCCCAGAGGCCAAGAGATTAGCCAAGAGAGCGCTTCAAGCTGAGCGAGCTAAAGCTCGTGAAGGTCTTGCGAATGGCGAAGATCGCTACCTAACTAGCCGAGACCGCGGTCCTCAGCGCAAACTTGCTCGCGACATTGTTGACTCCAGATTTACAGCCGGAGAACTAGTACTGCCTGCTCTTTTCCTAGTGATCATCATTTCCTCCATTCGAACTGAAGATGCTGTTGTAGATCTATACATTCAGCTCGGAACTTTGATTGCTATGTGGGGACTATTTGTGGCCGTAGGACTTGATGGCTTCATACTTGGAAAGAAAACTCAGAAGATAATGGAAGCCAAGTACGGCGACAAAGTCGAAAAAGGTCTTCGCTGGTACGCGGCTATGCGTTCAATTCAGATGCGCGGCATGCGACTTCCAAAGCCGCAGGTTAAGCGCGGAAACAAGACTTTTTAAAAAAGGAAAGTTTATTTATCGGTGAAACCTAAAAATCTAGTTTCATCGAACCGGTCAAGCTAATCCGCGATTAATCTTCCTTGCCCAGAGTGGGCCTTCATAAACGAATCCGGTGTAGCCCTGCACTAGCGATGCGCCAAGCGCAAGCCTTTCAGAAACATCTTCGGCGCTAAAGACTCCCCCAACAGAAACAATCGCCATTGAGTTCGGCAGATTTGCGCGAAGAAGCTTGATTACTTCAATCGATCTTGATTTAAGGACTGGTCCTGACAACCCACCGGAACCCATTGCCTCAACTTCCTGGCTTCCGGTTTTCAAGCCCGATCTCGAAACGGTTGTGTTGGTGGCAATCACGCCTGCCAAAGAAAGCTTGGATGCAAGAGCTGCAACTGCTTTTACGTCCTCATCGGCTAGATCCGGGGCAATCTTTACAAGCACTGGTTTTGCGCCTGCTTCAGCTTGTACGGCGGTAAGTATCGGCTCGAGCTGATCAATAGCCTGCAGCGATCTAAGTCCAGGGGTATTTGGTGAAGAGACATTTACGGCGATGTAATCGGCTAGTGGAGCCAACACTCTGGCGCTGTATTGGTAATCCGAGACAGCGTCTTCTAGCTCAGTGATTTTGCTTTTGCCAATGTTGACGCCAATAACAGGAAGCTTGAGACCGCTAGCACGGAGTTTCTGAAGGCGTTTAGAAATTGCATCTGCACCTTCGTTGTTGAACCCCATCCGATTTATCAGGCTCAGATCCTTCTTTAGTCTGAATAGTCTCGGTTTTGGATTTCCCTCTTGAGCGAATCTCGTCACTGTTCCAATCTCAACGTGGGAAAAGCCAAGTTGTCCAAGCTGCCTAACTACCTCGGCGTTTTTGTCGAATCCAGCCGCCATACCAAACGGCCCATCGAATGTAAGTCCTATAGCTTGCACGCTTTTGCTCTTTACGCCAACTTGACTGAGCGAGGCAAGCCCGGTTGCCCCGAGTATCTTGATTAACACAACGCCTAGGTGATGGGCGGTTTCTGGATTGAATCTAGAAAAGATGAGGTTGAAAAACAGGCGATAGATCAATGTGCTAGATCACGCTAGCCCTTGTTGCCCTCGGAAGAAATTGAATTGCTGGCGCGTAGCACGCTGATTGCAGCCTCGAAGTCTTCAAGGGATTCCCAGCCCTGGTAAACGCTCGCAAATCTCATGAACGCAACCTCGTCGAGTGCGCGAAGCGGCTCCAAAATCGCAAGTCCAATCTCGTGCGCCTCAACTTGAGCAGCACCGGATGAGCGGATGATTTCTTCAACCTGTTGAGCAAGCACTGCTAGATCCGCGTCAGAAACTGGTCGCCCCTGGCAAGCCTTACCAACACCGCTCACTATTTTTTCGCGGCTAAATGGCTCAGTGACTCCACTGCGCTTGATTACTGTAAGGGAGGCCGTTTCCGAGGTGGTAAATCTTTTCCCGCACTCTGGGCACTGACGGCGTCTTCTGATGGCGGAGCCATCTTCGCTGGTCCGAGAATCAGTCACACGAGAATCGGCATAACGGCAGAACGGACAATGCAATTTGACTCCTTCCCTTACTGCCAATTTTAGAGCGAGTAAACCTATTTGGCATCAGTAATGCTTGGTTTTCACCAATCCAGCAATGGCAACAACTGGCTTCCTGCTCGGCTAACCTTGTAGACGATGCTTGAGAATGAGATTAACCACGACCCAACTGATGCCCTGAAGGCAGCCTTTAGAAGGCACGCATCCGGGGTTGCGATTATCACCACCCGATCTGAATCCGGAGATCCGGTTGGGTTTACTGCTACCTCCATGACTTCGCTTGGTTCAAATCCCGCAATGGTCACCTTCAACGTGGCACGCGGCTCATCATCTTGGCCTGCACTTTCTAAAGCCACCCATCTTGCTCTTCACATGCTGGGAGCCGACAACCTAGAGCTTGCAAGAAAAATGGCTGAAGATCACACCAAACGATTCTTAGATTCAGACTGGGAGTTTTCCGAATTTGGATTGCCAGTTTTCGGGGAAGCTACCGCTGTGTTGTTTGCAAAAGTTCGAGAGTTTCATGCCATTGAGCAAAACGCTGTGTTCATCACCGAGGTTCTCTCAGGAAAACTCGGATCAAACGATAAGGCGTTGCTATACAACCAGCGTTCTTACTTCACTCCGGCAGACAAGCCGCTCTGAGCCAAACAGCCCGATCCAAGCAGAGCTTTGAGCTCACCGATTAGGTCATCGCTTATCTTTACCTTCGGAGATAGCTTGAAGCTTCTTGGATTTGATTCATCAATAAAACTCAATTGGACTTCTTCTTTGCCTGGGTGGGCTTTGAGCGTCGCGTGCAAGTTTTCCAGCAATGATCTGGTTGCATCTGCTTCTTGAATTTGCAATCGAAGTGGTCCATGGTTCAAACCTTCCGATCCCAAAGCAATTGTTTCCATTGAGAATGCAGAAATTGCGTAGCCGTCATCTCGAGAATTGATGCGTCCTCGAATCACGACAACTTCATCGTTGATCAAAGCTTCGGAGTACTCCTTGTATGTCTTGCCCATGAACATCACCGAGATCTCTCCCTCGAAATCCTCAATGGTGACATTGGCGTAAGGATTTCCTGATGATCGCGCCACTCGATGCGTCACGCTCGAAATCAAACCCGCAATTGTCACGGTTTCGCCATCTCGAACCTCTTCGCTGGTGAGTAAATCGCCAATGGTGAAGTCTGCGAACTGCGCCAATTGTCGCTCTCTACCGCCAAGTGGATGGTCCGAAACGTAGAGTCCCAACATTTCACGCTCGTGCGCTAGCTTCTCGG
>WLHO01000023.1 GCA_009702645.1 Actinomycetota bacterium
GGGCACGGTTGAATTCCCAGAAGCCTTCTTCCCAACCGATCACACTCAGTGGTTCGCGGTAGCCGGCCTTCACTTCTTCGGTGATTAGGTCCTTGTTGTACCAGGATTCATTCAGAAGATCCATGCCACTAGAAGCAATCGAAGACACCAGTAGCGGACCTAGGTGATCAAGCTGCGGAATGCTAAAGATCCAGTTGAGCCAACTAGGCGATCCCCCGGTTGACAAAACAGCCGGTGAAATCAGAATCAGACCCTGGATGGCGTCTTTGTTATCGACGACGTATTGAGCAGCAAGCGTTCCTCCGGCGGAGTGACCAACCAGAATTACATCTCGCCCACTGGCAAATTGAGTAATCAGCTCATCAAGAATTAGGTCTTGGCCAATTGACCCGTATGGGTTTTCGCCTTCCCAGCTAGTTGGTCTTTGAGTTAGACCAAACCCTGGCCTGTCATAGGCAATGACATCTCCTAGGGCACTTAGCGGTTCTACTACTTCTCTGAAGGAGAAAGTGTTGGCGCCAAAGCCGTGCATGAGGAAAATCACTGGTGGATTGGAGCAGTCCTTGTCTTCCTGGCAGACGAAGTCAGTTTTTTCGTAGTAGATCTCTATTCCCTGGGCGGTTGCGAAAGTGGCACCTTCGCCCGCTACCGCTTTATAGGTCGCAGTTCCTGTGGTTTCCACGGGAATCAGGAACGGAACAACAAGTAGCGCTACCAGCACAACTAGGCCTACTCGGCCAAGGATTTTAGATATCTTCACGCCTTCTAGCCTAAAGGCCTGCAGGCTATTGGCCAGGAGGGGATTAGGGGCTGAGAACTAGCTGACAGATTCAGGGGGTACCCTTATCTTTGCCGGCTTTAAGTGGTTTGCTTAGCTGTTAGCACAAATTCATTACTTATTACTTAGGGGACATCCTTGTTCAGACTCGCCACCGCATCTCTAGCTAATCGCTCCGTCGTAGGTCTTCTGACCGTACTTATCGTGGCTTCGGGACTGCTATCCCTAACTTCGTTGAAGCAAGAGCTGTTGCCATCTTTTGAGGTGCCGCAGGCGTCCATCGTGACTCCATATCCTGGGGCATCCCCTGAGATTGTTGACGCTCAGGTTTCCTCGCTCATTGAAGATGAGGTTAGAACCCTAAACAACTTGGTCACAGTCCGTTCAACATCTAGTGCAAACCTGTCGGTTGTTCGAGTTGAGTTTGATTTTGGCACCACAACGGCAACGGTCGAGGAAGAGCTCAATCGAGTAATTGCTAACTTGAAAGACTCGCTGCCTGCGGATGTAAGCCCACGTGTTGTTTCTGGATCTTTTGACAGCGTTCCAATCATTGTGCTTTCGGTTGCCTCCACCACAGGAGACAATGACGCCCTCGCCGAAATTCTGGCTGATGTTGCGACCCCGATTCTTTCTCAGGTTCCTGGAATTCAAGAAATCACCGTTGCGGGTGGAAAGCAAAAGGAAATCACACTAGACCTAAAAGCCAAAGTCTTGCGCGATAACGGCCTTTCTCAGCAGGCAATTGTTGATGCCCTTCGCGCCAATGGATTTATCATTCCTGCTGGATCAATTACTGACACCCAAGGTGAACTACAGATTGAAATCGGAACCAACGTTAACTCGCTGGAAGATTTCAAGAGCCTGCCTTTGATTTCATCGAACACTCAGAATGCTCAGGCAGCTGCGGCACAAGCTGCTGCAGCCCAAGCAGCTGCTGCTGCGGCTGCAGGTCAGGGTGCCCCAGGAATTCCAGGAGCGCCATCTATTCCGGCTGCTCCTGCTCCTTCAGAGCCAGAGATTTTGACCATTGCAGATGTTGCAGAAGTGACCTACGACTACGCGCCAGTGACTTCAATCTCTCGCACCAACGGTTTGGACTCGCTGGGTATTCAGGTAACTAAGACTCAGGATGGCAACACTGTTGCTATTTCAAATGGCGTGGAAGCCAAGATTGAGGAACTTACTGACAAGCTTGGCGGAAACGTTGAGATCAATACCGTTTTTGACCAGGGGCCTTTCGTTGAGAAGCAGCTCGAGAACCTAACGATTGAAGGAACTCTGGGTCTGACCTTTGCAATTTTGATCATCTTGGTTTTCTTAGGCTCCATCCGATCAACTCTTGTGACCGCAATCTCTATCCCGACTTCCCTGCTGGTCACCTTCGCCGGCTTGCTAGTTTCCGACTACAGCCTGAACCTATTCACCTTGAGCGCCCTGACAATTGCCGTGGGCCGCGTGGTGGATGACTCGATTGTCGTTATTGAAAACATCAATAGACACCTCTCCTATGGAGAAGAAAAGAAGAGCGCCATCATTCAGGCCGTTAAGGAAGTGGCTGGAGCCATCACTTCGGCGACCATCACAACCGTGGCTGTATTCCTACCGGTAGCCCTAGTTGGCGGAGTAGTTGGAGAGCTGTTTAGGCCATTTAGCTTGAGCTTCACCATTGCACTTCTAGCCTCATTGATTGTTTCTCTAACAATTGTTCCTGTGCTGGCCTACTGGTTCCTGAAGGCTCCAAAGATTGAAGCAGGAAGCGAACAGCTAAGCGAAGGCCAGCTGGCTTTCCAGATGGAGAAAGCACGCGAGGAAGAAGAGCAGAAAGAGAAGAAGAGCTGGTTGCAGCGCGGCTACATTCCAATTCTTCGCACCACTCAGGCTCACCCGGTTGTCACACTGATTGCCTCTGCAGCTGTGCTTGGCTTTACCTTCTCGCTAGTTCCTCAACTAAAGACCGACTTCATCGGTGACTTCGGAGGAGACACCTTCTCAGTTCGTCAGGAACTTCCGGCTGGAAGCACCTTCGAGCAGCGCGATGAGGCAGCCAAGGAAGTTGAGAATCTGATTCTTGAACAAGACGGAGTCGAAACCGTTTTGGCAACCTTCGGTGGTCGAGCCGATGGACGAGTTAACTTTGGTGGCAACGCCAACGCAACAACAATCCAGGTTTCCCTTGCCAAGGATGCTGATGGCGACGCCATCAAGGATGCTATTCAAAAAGGCATCGACGCCCGTTCTGACATCGGTGAGACAACAATCTCAGCTGGCGGAGGGCCAGGTGTTGGTGGTTCAGGAACAATCGACATCAAGATCTCTGGAACCAGCGATGAAGCTCTATTCGCAGCAGTTGAGAAAGTCCGCACCGGCATGCTTGCCGTTGATAACCTTTCTGAAATCACCTCTTCACTGTCAGAGCAGCAAAGGACGCTGAAGATAACTGTTGATCGCGTAAAAGCCGCTGAGTACGGACTGACTGAGATCCAAGTTTCTGGTTTGGTGTCATCAACGCTTAGACCATCATCAATTGGTGATGTGAACATTGAAAACGAATCCACTCCGATCTTCCTAGTTCAGGAGAACACTCCTGCAACGGTTGAGGAAATCGAACAGATTCAGGTTCCTACCAGGCAGGGGGTAATTGAGTTGCAGGAGATCGCTGACATCAGCGAAGTTCAGGCTCCTGTTTCCATTACCAGCGAAAAGGGCGAGCGGGTGGCAACAGTTGCCCTAACTCCAGATACTGATGACTTGGGTGCTGTCACCAGAGATGTCACAGCCAAACTTGCAGAAATCGAATTGCCTGTGGGTGCCACAGCAACCATCGGTGGAGTTTCAGCCGAGCAGACCGAAAGCTTCCAACAGCTGGGGCTTGCATTGCTTGCTGCGGTAGCAATTGTTTACCTGGTTATGGTTGCTACGTTCTCTAGCTTGGTTCAGCCGCTCATTCTTCTGATCTCAATCCCATTTGCAGCTACCGGTGCTCTTGGATTGCTACTTCTAACTGACACCCCACTTGGTGTTCCAGCCCTCATTGGAATGCTGTTGCTTGTTGGTGTGGTGGTGACAAATGCGATTGTTCTTATTGACCTAATCAACCAGTACCGCAAGCAAGGAAGGTCTATCCAGCAGTCGATTATCGATGGATCACGTCAGCGTCTTCGTCCGATACTTATGACTGCACTGGCTACCATCTTTGCCCTATCACCATTGGCCTTTGGTATCACCGGCGGTGGTTTCATTAGCCAGCCGCTAGCGATTGTGGTTATCGGTGGATTGGTTTCCTCAACACTGCTAACACTTGTTATCGTTCCAGTTCTTTACTGGTTGATTGAGGGTCGCAAGGAGCGCAAGGCACTCAAGGGTCCAAAGAAGCCACGAGGTAAAGCCAGAAGGCTAGCTGAAGCTGCCCGCTAAGCTTGCTTAGTTATGAAGTCCTCTGAAAACCTAGTCTGGATCGACTGCGAGATGACCGGTCTCGACGTCGAGAAGGACTGCCTGGTTGAAATTGCAGTGCTGATTACCGACTCTGAGCTAAACATCTTGGATGAGGGCTTGAGCGTTGTTATCAAACCTCGCGAGGACTCACTTGCAGGCATGGGTGAATTTGTCACCAACATGCATAAAGAATCTGGTCTGTTGGAGCTTCTGCCAAAAGGCTTAGCCGTTGAAGAAGCTGAGGCTCAAGTTCTTGAGTACGTCAAGAAATTTGCCCCAGAGGCAAGAACCGCGCCGTTAGCTGGAAACTCAATTGGCACCGACCGCATGTTTATAAACAGATACATGCCCGCTCTTGATGCTCACCTTCACTACCGAAACGTAGACGTGTCCTCCATCAAGGAGCTGGTGCGCAGATGGTACCCAAAGGTTTACTTCCAACTGCCTAAAAAATCAGGTGGTCATCGAGCTCTGGCTGATATCAGAGAGTCAATTGCCGAGCTGGTTTACTACCGTAAGACTGTGCTGGTGGAGGCTCCCGGGCCAACCAGCGATGAGGCCAAGACAAGCGCGGAGCAAACGCAATAGAATAAAAAGGCTTTGAGGCCCTTGGTCTCAAGACATGGTGGGTATAGCTCAGCTGGTAGAGCGCCTGGTTGTGGTCCAGGATGTCGCGGGTTCAAGTCCCGTTACTCACCCCAGTGCGAGGCTTGGTTTAGAACCTCGATTTATGGAAGCTAGCCTTATCTAATGAACTCCTTTATGCCCTCCCCTGAAGTTGCGGATGCGCTTGCCACCGGCAAACCAGTTGTTGCTCTAGAAAGCACCATCATTTCGCATGGCCTGCCAAGACCAAGAAATCTGGAAGCTGCGAAGGAGTTTGAGCAAATCCTTCGATCAAAAGGCGTTGTGCCAGCAACAATTGCAATTCTCGATGGGGTCCCAAGAATTGGTCTTGATGAAGAAGGCGTTGATCGAATCGCCAACGAGGATCTTGCAAAGGCCAGCGTTCGAGACATCCCAATTCTTGCCGCCAGAAAAGAGTCTGGTGCAACCACAGTTGCAGCCACCGCCCACCTAGCCGCCTTGGCTGGTATCAGAGTTTTCGCAACGGGTGGACTTGGCGGAGTTCACCGTGGAGCTATCGAAACCTTTGATGAATCGGCGGATCTTTCAACTCTGGCCGTGACCCCAATCACAGTTGTTTCTGCAGGTGTGAAGTCGGTATTGGATATCCCTGCAACTCTTGAGCGACTCGAAACCCTGAGTGTTCCAGTTATTGGCTACAAGACCAAAGAGTTTCCGGCCTTTTGGCTAACCCGCTCCGGATACACCCTGGACTGGTCACTTGATTCTGCGCAGCAGATAGCACTTGCTATGAAATCTCAAGATGAGCTTGGCCACGGTCAAGGAATGGTTATCGCTAATCCAATTCCGATCGAGAAGCAGTGGGATCCAAAAGAGCACGATCGAGTTCTTGCAATCGCCTTTGAGGCTGCTAAGAAAGCTGGAGTCACAGGCAAGGCCGTCACGCCATTCCTGCTGGGCTTTATCGTCGAAGAGTCAAAGGGTAGATCCCTAGAAGTAAATCTTGATCTTGCTCGCAACAATGTTTCGGTTGCTGCAGATATTGCCAAGGCCTGGGCGGAGCTCAAGTGAGCAAGATTCTGGTAATTGGAGATGTCATCGAAGATGTCATCGTTATTCCAGAATCTGAAATCCGACCAAACACAGATACCAATTCCACAATCCACAAATCAATGGGTGGTCAGGCTGCCAACGTGGCTTCCTGGCTTGCATACCTCGGAGTGCATACAAGATTCGTCGGTTGCGTTGGACTAACAGATGTGCGAAAGCTTGACGCGGAGCTTTCGCAGCACGGTATTGAAACTGCTCTGCAGTCCAGTGCGAAGCCGACCGGTTCACTGGTTGTTTTGGTTCAAGGTGAGTCACGCTCAATGCTCACTGACCGCGGCGCAAATTTGGATCTGAATCTTCGAGCCATAGATCCAACAGGTTTTTCGGTTGTTTATCTTTCGGGCTATTCACTTCTTGGAAGAGAAGTTGACGAAGTAAGGGACTTCGCGGCAAGGGTTAGATTGGCAGGTGCGCTTTTGGCTATGGACCCTGGTTCATACGGATTCATTAAGGACTACGGGGTTACTGAATTCAAGGAACTGATTTCTGAGGCAGATTTGATTTTCCCCAACCTCGAGGAGGATCAACTTCTTGGGTTATCTGGGAAAGTGAGTTTAAATGTTGTGACCAAAGGTCATAACGGAGCCGAGGCGATTTGGGCTGACGGCCAGAGCGTTAAAGTTGAGGGCCGAGCCACCGAATCCAAGGACCCAACTGGAGCAGGGGATGCTTTTTGTGCGGGCTTCCTAGCCCGCCTAGTTTCCGAACCAGGTGTTCAGCAGCTAACCCGTGAAGCAGTTCATCTAGCCCTTGAATCGGGCGTTGAGGCCGGTTCTAGGGCGGTTCAGCTGGTAGGGGCTAGGCCTTCCTTCAACTCTGGAGTCTAGGTTTAGAGTTCTCCCCAGCCAAAAGCGCTAACCTTCAGGGAAACCTTCAAGTTATCCACAGAGTTATACACCTTGGCAAAACACCCTAAAAGTGGGCCTTTAGAGCTCGTTTGCCCTTTGAATTACTAGCTCTCGGACCCTAGCGGCATCAGCAGAACCGGCCATGGCCTTCATAACCGCACCAATAACGGCTCCGGCGGCCTGGAGCTTGCCCTCGCGAATCTTCTCAAGCACATCAGGCTGCTCAGCAAGCACCTTGTCGATAGCAGCTAGAAGTGCGCCGTCGTCAGAAACAACTTCGAGTCCGCGCTTAGCAACAATTTCGGCCGGATCTCCTTCGCCTGCAAGTACTCCAGTTAGAACTTCACGAGCTAGACGATCAGTTAGCTTGCCAGATTCAACTAGCTCCGCGATTTGGGCAACCTGGGCTGGCGTTATCGAAAGCTCTGCAATGTCTTTGTCTTCGCTGTTGGCGATTCGAGCAAGCTCACCGGTCCACCACTTTCTGGCAGACTGTGGCTTTGCTCCAGCTTTCACAGTGTCGTCGATTTCATCGAGCAAATCTGAGTTCACAACATCGCGGAACTCGAGATCGCTGAAGCCCCACAGGTCCTGAAGTCGCTTGCGTCTAATCGCAGGCTTTTCAGGAAGTGTTGCACGAAGCTGCTCAATCCATTCCTTGGAAGGCTGAACTGGAACTAGATCTGGCTCCGGGAAGTAGCGGTAGTCATCGGCATCCGATTTTGGTCGGCCGGAAGAGGTAGCTCCGCGGTCTTCGTGCCAGTGACGAGTTTCCTGAATGATTGCGGTGCCTTGAGATAGCAGGTGCGCCTGTCGCTGAATCTCGTATTTGACCGCGCGCTCGATGCTGCGAAGTGAGTTAACGTTTTTGGTCTCAGTTCGGGTGCCAAGTTTTTCCTGACCCTTCGGGCGAATAGAAACGTTGGCATCACAGCGAACGTTGCCTCGCTCCATGCGAGCATCAGATACTCCAAGGTTTTTCACAATCTCACGAATTGATCGAACATACGCAGCAGCAAGTTCCGGAGCTTCATCGCCTGCACCGTAAATCGGCTTGGTCACAATCTCAACCAGCGGAACGCCGGCACGGTTGAAATCAACTAGCGAGAATTCTGCTCCTTGGATGCGGCCAGTTGAGCCTCCAACGTGGGTCAGCTTGCCGGCGTCTTCTTCCATGTGAGCTCGCTCGATTTCCACGGTGAAAACTTTTCCTGATGGAACTTCGATGTCAATCTTGCCGTTGAAGGCAATTGGCTCGTCGTACTGGGAAGTCTGGAAGTTCTTAGCTAGGTCCGGGTAGAAGTAGTTTTTTCTGGAGAAGCGGCCTGTTTCGGCAATTTGGCAATCTAGCGCCAAGCCGATCTTGATTGAGTTCTCGATTGCCTTGCCGTTCACCGCTGGCATCGCTCCAGGGAATCCTAGGCAGTTTGGGCAGACGTTGGTGTTTGGCTCATCACCAAACACGTTGGCACAACCACAAAACATCTTGGTATTGGTATTGAGCTCGACGTGAACCTCAAGCCCGATAACCACTTCATAGGCTTCAAGAGCTTTCTGGTAATCCATGAGCTGATCTTTAGCCATTAGTTCACCTCAAGCTTTGGTGCAAAATCCAACATGGTCTTTGACCACTTGTTCTCAAGTAGCTTTTCAAGAACCGCTCCGACTTTGTAAAGCCTTGCGTCTTGTCTTGCAGGAGCTAAGAACTGAGCCCCAACCGGAAGGTTGTCTTCTTTAGCAAGACCAACCGGAAGGCTCATTCCTGGAACTCCGGCTAGGTTAGCGGGGATAGTTGCGATGTCATTTAGATACATTGCCAGTGGGTCTTCTTGCTTTTCCCCCAGCTTGAAAGCTGTGGTTGGTGCAGTCGGCGAAACAAGAACGTCAGCTTTTTCAAAAGCCTTGGCAAGATCTGCCTGAATCAGGGTTCTTACCTTCTGAGCACTGCCGTAGTAGGCGTCGTAGTATCCAGAAGAAAGTGCATAGGTTCCCAAGATGATTCTTCGCTTTACTTCTGGACCGAAACCTACTTCGCGGGTAGCGGCCATAACCTTTTCGACTGTTGCTGGGCCCTCTGGCATAACACGCAACCCAAA
>WLHO01000024.1 GCA_009702645.1 Actinomycetota bacterium
AGACTCGACTTCGTCTAGAAACAGAGCCGAACAAGCTGTCTACTCGAATCATCGACCTAGTAGCTCCAATTGGTAAGGGACAGCGTGGTTTGATCGTTTCTCCTCCAAAGGCAGGTAAGACCCTGGTTCTTCAGGCGATTGCCAACGCAATCGCAACCAACAACCCAGAGGTTCACCTAATGGTTGTCTTGGTTGATGAGCGTCCTGAAGAAGTTACCGACATGCAGCGCACAGTAAAGGGTGAAGTTATCGCTTCTACCTTCGACCGTCCAGCAGAAGATCACACCACAGTTGCCGAACTAGCAATTGAGCGCGCGAAGCGTCTAGTTGAGCTAGGTCACGATGTGGTTGTTCTTTTGGACTCGATTACTCGCCTTGGTCGCGCTTACAACCTAAGCGCTCCAGCATCAGGACGAATTCTTTCCGGTGGTGTTGATTCATCAGCGCTTTACCCACCAAAGCGTTTCTTTGGTGCTGCGAGAAACATCGAAGACGGCGGATCGCTAACTATCCTTGCAACCGCTTTGGTAGAGACCGGATCCAAGATGGACGAGGTTATCTTCGAAGAGTTCAAGGGAACTGGAAACATGGAACTTCGCTTGTCCCGCTCACTAGCAGACAAGAGAATCTTCCCTGCGGTAGATCTAAATGCCTCCGGTACCAGACGCGAAGAGATGCTGATGAACCCAGACGAGACCAAGATTATTTGGAAGCTTCGTCGCGCACTTGCAGGACTTGAGCAGCAACAGGCTCTTGAGCTTGTTCTAAACAGACTGAAGGAAACCTCAAGCAACGTTGAGTTCCTAATGCAAGTTCAAAAGTCCATGCCGATTCCTTCAGGTTCCGACGGAGAATAATGCTCGATTCAGTCCAGCCCCTGCTGGCTGAGCACGCCTCGCTTCAGGAGCAGTTATCTGATGCAGCAGTGCATCAGAATCCAGCTTTAGCCAAGAAGCTAAACCGTCGCTATGCCGAGGTAAGCGCAATTGTTGCTGCCTACCATCAGGTAGTTGAGCTAAACGAAGACTTGGCTGCCACCAAGGAGCTTGCAAAAGAAGACGAAACCATTGCTGCTGAACTTCCTGCAGTGGAGGTAAAGCTAACTGAAGCCAACGAAAAGCTTCGAAGACTGCTTATCCCTAGAGATCCTGATGACGGGCGAGATGTCATCATGGAAATCAAGGCCGGTGAAGGTGGCGCTGAGTCAGCCTTGTTCGCAGCTGATCTACTGCGCATGTATATCCAGTACTGCAACTCCAAGGGCTGGAAGACCGAGATTTTGGACAAGAACGAATCTGATCTTGGTGGCTATAAAGACGTGCAGCTTGCAATCAAGGGAAACTCCAATGACCCCGCCGAGGGCGTCTGGGCGCACCTGAAGTATGAGGGTGGGGTTCATCGCGTACAGCGAGTTCCGGTGACCGAAACTCAGGGTCGTATCCACACATCCGCTGCTGGCGTGCTGGTATTTCCTGAAGTAGATGAGCCGGAAGAAGTAGAGATTAGTCAGAACGAAATCCGAATTGACGTTTTCCGTTCCTCTGGTCCTGGTGGGCAGTCCGTGAACACAACCGACTCCGCGGTTCGAATCACCCACCTTCCAACTGGCATCGTTGTTTCTATGCAGAACGAGAAGTCTCAGCTTCAAAACCGTGAAGCTGCGATGCGAGTGCTGCGCGCGAGACTCTTGGCCGCGAAACAAGAAGCAATCGATGCCGAGCAGTCGGCCGCCCGAAAGTCTCAAGTTCGTTCGGTGGACCGCTCAGAGCGAATCAGAACCTACAACTTCCCTGAAAACCGCATCGCCGATCACCGCACCGGTTACAAGTCCTACAACCTAGACCAGGTAATGGACGGTGCCCTCGAGCCGGTCGTGCAGTCAGCAATTCAAACTGACGAAGAAGCCAGACTGGCAGCACTGGGAGAGAAGTAATTGCTGATCTCGGAAGCTTTGGAATTAGCTACCGACAAGTTCTCTGCAGCAGGAGTTTTATCCCCAAGCGTTGATGCCGAACTGCTGGGTTGTTTCATTCTTGAAATTGATCGATCAGAGCTGACGCTACTGGCAATTAGCAACCAATCATTTCCTGAAAACAAACTTCCTGACTTTCTGGAAGCTGTACAAAGGCGTGAAAAGCGCGAGCCGCTTCAACACATCACTGGATCTGCCCCGTTTCGACACCTAGAGCTTGAAGTTGGACCCGGTGTATTTATTCCGCGCCCTGAAACAGAACAATTGGTTGAGTTGGCTAAGGAAAAGATCCAAAAGGTCAATAGCCCTTTGATTGTCGATCTTTGTTCTGGAAGTGGCGCAATTGCTATCTCATTGAGTACCGAGCTTGAATCTGCAAACGTTTACGCAGTCGAGCTATCCAAAGAAGCCTTCGAATATTTGACTCGCAATTTCCAAAAGTATGGTCTCGATATCAAAACCCTTAGAAACGAAAATCTAACAACTGCACTGGGTGAGCTGGAAGGCAAGGTGGACATGGTGGTATCGAATCCTCCATATATTCCAGATGCCGCAGTACCGATTGATCTTGAAGTTCAACTTCACGATCCAAGCGTTGCCCTTTACGGGGGAGAAGACGGCCTGGACGTTATTCGTGAAATATCTACTCGAGCTCTTTACCTACTTAGGCAAGGAGGGTACTTAGTGCTAGAACATGCCAACACTCAAGCCCCTGCAATCGGTGAACTACTATTGAGTCAAGGCTGGCAGGAAATTGTTTCTAGTCAGGACCTAACCGGTAAAAACCGGATGATTTCGGCAGTAAGACCTTAGCGGCAGAGACAATAGGCGGTGTTGAGTGGAGCGAATCTACGACTGTTCTCTCGACACTGATTTATTGACCGGCATGCGGCTTGCCAAGTCCGCTCTTGGGAAAAAAGAGTTGGCGGTAATTCCAACCGATACCGTTTACGGTTTGGCATGCGATGCCTTCTCGCATGAGGGTGTCAAGAAACTTCTCGATACCAAAGGAAGAGACAGGCAGTCACCTCCACCGGTTCTAATTGGTAACGCATCCGCACTCGACGGGCTAGCACAGCAGGTGCCACAGCTGGCTCATAAACTTGCGCAGACTTTTTGGCCTGGAGCTTTGACCATGATTTTGAATGCTCAGCCTTCACTCACCTGGGATCTAGGGGAAACCAAAGGAACAGTTGCACTGCGCATGCCTGATCACAAAATTGCGCTAGCGCTGCTCCAGGAAACCGGACCGCTGGCCGTTTCAAGTGCAAACTTGACCGGTGAGCCAGCGGCAACAACCTGCCAGCAAGCTGAGAAAGCTCTCGGATCAAAGGTAAAGATTTACCTCGATGGTGGAGCAAGCCCGAAGGGTGAGGCGTCAACGATTGTTGACATGACTGATTTGGTCGATACTGTTTCTGACTCTGGTGAGATTGTTACAACTGGCAAGGCTAAAATTCTTAGACGTGGAGCCCTTAGTAAAGAGAAGCTGGCTACTGTTCTCGGCGAATTTTTGGAGGGTTAGAGCTTGAGAGCCTACCTTTTGATCATGGCCGTTGCCGCAGTGGTGACATTCGCCGCCACGTTTTTGACTCTTCGTCTTAGCCGCAAGCACTCGATCATGCCTGAGATTCGCGAGCGAGATGTCCACACAGATCCAACGCCACGTATTGGTGGCCTTGCAATGTTGATTGGCTTCCTGGTTTCGCTAGCGGTTGCAGCGTCCTTAGGTTGGTTTAAATCGGTTTTTGAAGACCCTATTCACATTCTCGCTATAGCCTCTGCCGCTACTTTGATTGCAGTCATCGGAGTATTGGATGACATTTTGGATCTGGACTGGACAATTAAACTTGCCGGTCAGTTCATGGCTGCAGGAATCTTGGCCTGGCAGGGTGTACAGATCGTTTCCCTGCCTATCGGTGGATTGGTAATTGGTAGCTACGGGGTCTCAATTGTTGTGACGATCTTTGTCACGGTACTTGTAATGAACGCGGTGAACTTCATCGATGGCTTGGACGGGCTTGTGGCGGGCGTGGTACTTATTGGCACCAGCGTGTTCTTTGTCTACACCTATCTTCTTGCCCAGCAGACTTCACCAACCAACTACTTCAACTTGGCATCCTTAATCTCGGCAATTGTTATCGGTGTTTGCCTGGGCTTTTTGCCGCTGAACTGGCATAAAGCCAAGATCTTTATGGGCGATAGCGGTGCCATGCTTCTGGGCCTGCTGATGGCAACTTCAGCGCTGGCCGTCACTGGTCAAGTTGATCCGGGGGCTGTCTCAACATCCTTACTAGCCCCTGCATTCTTGCCCCTTGTTCTTCCGCTGGCTATCTTGATGCTGCCATTGCTTGATTTGACTCTGGCCGTGCTTCGAAGAATCCGTGCTGGCAAGTCACCGTTTTCGGCTGATAGAAAGCACATCCACCACAAGCTGCAGGACTTTGGACACAGCCACACAGGCTCAGTGCTTGTGTTCTACCTATGGACGGCCGTTATCTCACTAAGCGCTTTGGCGCTGTTGTTCATACCAGCGGAGCTGGTTCTTTCTTTGAGCATTGGTGCCGGTATCCCAGTTTTGATTTACACCGTTTGGCCGGTTATTAAACGAAGAAGAAAGAGAGCAAAGTCGAAGTGAAAGCCTCAACAAGCGCAGATCAACTATTCAAGAGAGTCCTAGGACAGACTGCCTTACTAACTGGTCTGATAGCTTCCATGGGTTCGCTGGCCGGCTATTTTGTCGAGGGGCAAAACGGTGTGGTTAGCGCCTTGATTGGCTCGGCTTTGGCTTTTGTTTTTGGAGCCCTGACCGTAATCAGCATGCTGGTTGGCAGAAAGCTTTCCTTGGCAGGCTTTTTTGGAGTGGTCATGGGTGGCTGGCTGGTTAAGCTAATCGGCTTTGCTCTTTTGGCAAGGTCGCTTCAGGGGGCTGAGTTTATAAATGGGCCAGTTCTGTTTCTGACCCTGGTCGCGGCCATTTTGGGGTCCCTGGTTATTGACTCGATTGCCGTGCTTTCAGCCCGAATTCCCGTGGTCGAGGGCTAGTTTTTTTCTTGCTACAATTTTTATGATGCCGCAACGTATGGGGCATTGACACTGTAAATCGCCGCGAGAAATCGCCCCGAAACAGGAGCCTGCCCTGCTAGATAACGCACTTAGCCTTCTTATCAAGGCAGCGGTAACCGACGAATCCGGTAATTACCAGGGCCCATCCATCATGGAGTTTTACCCTGAAATCATTGCGTTTGAGGGCACTCCATTTGCTTTGAACCGAATCATGCTGATTCGCCTTCTGGTGGTTTCTGTTTTACTGATCCTTTTCTACCTCTGGACACGTTCATTCCAGAAAGCCAGCCGTAATCAGACTTTTGTTCCAACCAAGTTCCAGCTGATGGGTGAGATTTCCCTCAACTTCGTAAGAACCGGCATTGCTCACAGCCAGCTAGGAAAAGTTGATGGCGACCGCTTCTTGCCTCTGCTAACTACCATCTTCTTCACGGTTCTGGGCATGAACATCACGGGAATCATTCCATTTATCAACATGCCAGCAACTGCACTGATTGGTCTGCCAATTGTCTTGGCTACAGCCGCCTATGTGACATTCATTTACGCGGGCATGAAAAAGCATGGCTTTGGCTTCTTCAAGAACTCTCTGTTCCCATCTGGTGTTCCGCCGTACTTGTACATCATGGTGACTCCAATTGAGTTCCTATCAACTTTCATCCTGAGGCCAGTGACCTTGGCTCTTCGACTTACCATGAACATGGTCGCGGGCCACCTTTTGCTCGTACTTTGCTTCTCAGCTACTCAGTTCTTCGTTTTCTATTCCGACGGGTTCTTTGCCCTGTTTGGACTGGGAACATTCGTATTTGGATTCGCCTTTACTCTCTTTGAGATTCTGGTGTCATTCCTACAGGCTTACGTGTTCACCCTGCTAACAACTGTTTACATTCAGTTGGCACTGGCAGATGAGCACTAAAGAAAACTGACAACCGTCAGGGAAAAACCACGGAAGGGAAAAATCAAGTGGACATCACTAACATCGCCGAGCTATCCGGCAACATCGCTGTAGTTGGATACGGTCTAGCAGCAATCGGTCCTGGTATCGGTGTGGGTCTTGTTGTATCTAAGACCATCGAATCAATCGCACGCCAGCCAGAACTAGCTTCAAAGCTTCAGGTCACCATGTGGCTTGGTATTGCTTTCACCGAAGCTCTAGCTCTAATTGGTCTAGCAACCCCATTCATCTTCGCCTAAATCAAGTCAGGACTAAACAATGATTTCAAGGATCATCGTCGCCGCAGCAGCAGAGGGTGAAGCAAAAAACCCACTGCTACCGGCTGACTACGACATCCTTTGGTCGTCGGTCGTTTTTGCGATTGTGTTGACGTTCTTCTGGTTCAAGGTTCTTCCTAATTTCAAGAAGACTTTGGATGAGAGAACTGAAGCAATCGAGGGACGCCTAGCTGCTGCTGAGAAAGCTCAGGCTGAGGCAGCTGCCAAGACGGATGAGATCTCCAAGGCTCAAGAAAATAATCGCGCCGAAGCTAGCGCAATTCGTGAAGAGGCGCGCGCCGAGGGCGCAGCCATTCTTGCCGAATTGAAAGAGCAAGCTCAGGCAGAGGCAGCCCGCATCACCTCAACTGCGAAAGCGCAGATTGAGGCAGAGCGTCAGGCTGCACTGATTTCTTTGAGAGCTGAAGTTGGTTCCATGGCAATCGACCTAGCCTCGAAAGTGGTTAGCGAGAGCCTGAAGGACAGTGCAACAGCCTCACGGGTTGTTGACGAGTTCCTAAAGGACATCGAGTCATCAAAGGCAGGCAACTAGAGACCATGTCAAGCTCAACTAGACAAGCGGTAGCAGCGGCGAAGGAAATCATCACGCCGTTGCTAAGCGATGCCGACCTAAAGTTTGCGGAGGAATTATTCGCAATCGGTTCGGCTGTCTCCGACTCTAAGCAACTGCGCAACATTCTTTCGGACCCTTCCGCCGAGATCGCTGGCAAAAAAGCTGCCCTAGCGGCTGTTTTTGGCAAGAGCGTTTCTTCAAAGAGTGTTGATTTTGTTGCAAAGCTAGTTGACCTTCGCTGGTCTAGCGGTTCTGACTTAGTTCGCGCTCTAGAGCAGCTAGCTGTTCACTCGGTTGCGGCAATCGCAGCTAAGTCCAACAAGCTAGAAGCTCTTGAGGCTGAACTGTTTGAGTTCCGTCAAGTAGTTGACTCCGACCAGGAGCTTCAGATTGCTCTTGCCTCTAGGCAAGCAACCAGCGATCAGAAGATTGCCCTGGTGAATGCACTTCTGGCCAGCAAGTTTGGTCCAGAGGCAGGTCTATTGATTCGCTTTGCGGTGGTTGGTTCAACCAAGCGCCGTTTGGCAGTTGTGCTTGAGCAGTTCGGCAAGATGCTGGCAGCTTACGCACAGCGACTAGTTGCAAACGTGACTGTTGCATCTCCATTGAGCGCTCAGCAGGTGGCTGCTTTGGAGAGTGCACTAACTAAGTCCCACGGTCACGCACTAAGACTGAACATTGAGGTAGACCCAGCAATCCTCGGTGGCGTAAAGGTACAGATCGCTGGAGAGATTCTTGACGGAAGCGTTGCTAACCGTCTCAAGCAAGCAAGGATGATGCTGGCGTAAGCCAACATCTAAAGCGGGGTTCGCCCCAGAAGTAGAGGAAGCACATGGCAGATCTGAAAATCAGCCCAGACGAGATTCGCGACGCCCTGAAGGGATTTGTGAACTCCTATGAGTCAGACAAGGCCCCGCGAAACGAGGTGGGCCACGTAATCGCCGCCGGTGACGGTATCGAGCACGTTGAAGGCTTGCCAAGTGCGATGGCTAACGAACTACTGAAGTTCGCTGACGGCACCTTGGGTCTTGCTCTAAACCTTGACGAGCGTGAGATCGGTACCGTTGTGCTCGGAAACTTCGAGGGCATCGAAGAAGGTATGGAAGTACAGCGCACCGGCGAAGTACTTTCTGTTCCAGTTGGCGATGGCTTCCTAGGTCGAGTTGTTGATCCACTGGGTAACCCAATCGATGGTCAAGGCGAGATCAAAGCCGAGGCACGTCGTGCTCTTGAGCTTCAGGCTCCTGGAGTTATGGCTAGAAAATCTGTTCACGAGCCACTTCAGACCGGTATCAAGGCAATCGACGCCATGATTCCAGTTGGTCGCGGACAGCGTCAGCTAATCATTGGTGACCGTCAGACCGGTAAGACCGCAATTGCAATCGACACCATCATCAACCAGAAGTCCAACTGGGCAACTGGCGATGCCAAGAAGCAGGTTCGCTGCATCTACGTTGCTATCGGTCAGAAGGGCTCCACCATCGCTGGTGTGAAGGCGGCTTTGGAAGAAGCCGGAGCTATGGAGTACACCACCATCGTGGCTTCTCCTGCATCAGACCCAGCTGGTTTCAAGTACCTTGCTCCTTACACTGGTAGCGCAATTGGTCAGCACTGGATGTACGGCGGCAAGCACGTTCTGATCATCTTCGATGACCTTTCCAAGCAGGCCGAGGCATACCGTGCGGTATCGCTTCTTCTTCGCCGCCCACCAGGTCGCGAGGCTTACCCTGGAGACGTTTTCTACCTACACTCCCGTCTGCTTGAGCGTTGCGCGAAGCTAAACGACGAGCTTGGTGCCGGTTCGATGACTGGATTACCAATCATCGAGACCAAGGCAAACGACGTGTCTGCATACATTCCTACCAACGTGATCTCGATCACTGACGGACAGATCTTCTTGCAG
>WLHO01000025.1 GCA_009702645.1 Actinomycetota bacterium
GGCCAATTCAGTTCCGAGCTGGATAGTTGCGATAAAGGCTGTTAGCTGAGGCTTAGTAAGTTCGGAAAGATTCATCAGCTGCTGTGCAATCTGCACATGAGCAGAAGAAGATATCGGTAAGAACTCGGTAAGACCCTGAACAAGACCAAGGATTAGGGCTTCAAAAAAACTCACTGATCGTCTTCAGCCAAAGTGAAAGGTAGAAATTCACCGAGCTCGGAACTGATCGCTTCTTCGTAATTGAGAAAGGCATCCTCGAGTTGGTAGTAGGCCTGCTCGACACTCGAGTCTTCTTCGCCGCGTTTTGAGCTAGCAGCTTCAAAGTGCTTCTCGAGAGAGGCAATAAGTTGAGTCAAAGCGTTTCTCGGGTCAGTAGCCATAAATCAAAACTACCCGCATTCGCCTTTGGTTCCAAGTACCTCGTTGAAATCGTCACTTTCCCATCGTGCTAGCATTGGGGCCGTAATCAAATGTCACGTCCGGGTGGCGGAATGGTAGACGCGCTAGCTTGAGGTGTTAGTCCTCGCAAGGGGGTAGGGGTTCAAGTCCCCTCTCGGACACAAGAAATACAAATTTGGTCAAAGACCAAGTACAGCCTTTGCAATCAAGAAGTAAATCACCAATCCTGTTGCGTCAACAAACGTTGTGATGAACGGATTTGAGAAAACCGCCGGATCTGCCCTAAGCGCAAGCCCGACAAGCGGCATCACTCCCCCCACGGTGGCTGCGACTGTACAAATTGCAAACAGCGTCAATCCGATTACTAGGCCTATTTCAATCCCGAAAAATGCCGAAGCCAGACCGAATCCAATTAAGCCAAGCAAGGTGCCCAGAAGAGCGCCAACTCTTAGTTCTCGAAACAGCACCTGCCAAACGTCCTTGGTACGAACATCTTGAAGAGCCAGGGCGCGTGTGACAGTTGTTGCAGCTTGGTTACCAGTGTTTCCCCCAAGGCCAATTAGGAGCGGGACAAAAAGCGTAAGTACAACAAGCTGTTCAATCTCTGCTTCAAATGCCCCGAGCACAGACACAGTGAAAGTTGCTCCAAACGCAAGTACCAGCAGCCAGATAACTCTTGACCGGACGATCGCAAAAACCGGTGTCGACAAATATGGTCTTCGAAGCGGTTCCGCACCACCTGTTCTAGCCGCATCTTCAGACTCCTCTTTCTCCAAGATGCGCAAAGCATCGTCAACGGTGAGTATTCCTACGAGTCTTCGCTCATTGTCAACAACAGGTAAGGCCAGCACTTTCATATCTGAACATGTGCGGGCAGCGAACTCTTCATCGTCACTGGCGTTGACCATAAGCGGTTCGGACATAATCTTGGAGACTTTGACTCGAGAAGCTGTCCGCATCAAGTCACGAAGACTTACTACTCCTACTAGCTGCTTTGATGAGTCAACAACTGGAAGGGTGTAAATAGTTTCAGCGGACTGCAACTTGCCCTTCACTTTGGTAAGTGCCTGAGAAATGCTGTCAGTGTCTTTTACCGAGATGTACTCGGGGCTCATTCTGCGGCCGATAGATCCTTGGGCATACCCCAATACTTCGCTTGTGAGCCCTCGTTCCTTGGCCGATAGACCCGTCAAAAGGCGTTTTGCAACTCCTGCTGGAAGTTCATCAAGTAGGCCAACTCGATCGTCCGGATCAAGTTTCGCAAAAATTGCCGAGATCTCTTCTGAGTTAAGTTCTTCAAGAAGTTCACCTTGTAGCGCGGGATCTAAGGATTCAAAAACTTCCAAGGCAACAGCTTTTGGCAGCACGCGGTAAACGATTGCTCGTTCTCGCAGGTTTAGTCTCTCGAGAAGTGTGACCAGCTCTGCGCTCTTGAGTTTTCTCGCGAGCGTGGCAAGGTTTGACAAATTTGAGGTGTCTAGGGAGTTCTCAATCAACTCGATCAATTCGTCGAGGTCTAGCTTGTCTTCAGCACTCACTGAGGCCTCCTATTCCCTACCTAATCCCTCTCAAGGCTAGAACATCTTCTCCAGTTATGGCGTTAGCGCTTTGATCATAATGGAGACCGTTGATTCGGTGCCGGCTACAACAATGTGCTCGAGATTTCTCGAAGCCCCTGGTTTTCCAACTAGCTCACCGGCTTGGTTATAGCCGCCGATCTTTGCCCCGACATAACGCTTGGAGTCAAAATCAAGGATTTTCACTTGCTCAAATCTTGAGCACATGTCTGTAAGTTCGCGCCTGGACAGCCAGGATTCGTTGTTGTAACTAAGGATGAGTGTTTTGGTGTCTAGTCTTGAAATCAGTTTTTCTAACGCACTTGGCAAACTCATCTTGGAGTTGAATTCACTCTTGTTTGCGGGATCTCTTGCATCAAGTCTCTTGTTTGCAATTCCATAGAATTTGGGCTCGTCCCAGCGAACTAGCGTTTCCCAAATGTGGTAGTTGCCGAAGTAGCGATGTTGGTTATACGGCGGATCCAGATAGGCAAGGTCTACCGAGCCAATTGAAGTTACCGCTTCACTCGCGTCGGCACGAACCGATGAACCTTTGCCAGCAAGCAGGTCCGGAACTTTTAGTTCGAGATCGAGAAAGCTTCGTCTGGACCATGTCTTTAAGTAGGCCATCTGCACTCCAGTAGTTGAATCAACTTTGTCTGCAGCTATCAACAAGCTTGAAAGCAATGGGTAATACATCCAGCTAGTTCTAAATTCCGCCTCGATGGCGTTTCTAATCGCATCAATCTTTCTTCCATTAGCTTCCTGGAAAAACCTAGCTTTTTGACAAAAGACTTCAGTGAAGTAGCCGGCGGAGCCGGGTATTGAGTTGAGATAACTTACGGCACTCTCAAGCTCGGATAGCGCAACTTCAGTTGCATCAAGTTCAATGAAAGTCTTGGAGAAAACCTCCGAATAGCTAGCTGTGTCCACAGCGCTCACATACATGCCCGCTTGCTTCATCGCTCCTGCGACTCTGGTAGTTCCCGTGAACAGGTCTACTGCCGTATTGGCGCCGCTTGCGCCAATAAGGGTTTCAAGAACAGGCATAAGTGCCCGTTTGGACCCGAGGTACTTAATCACTGCCGTTCACCTAACTTAGACTTAGGCCAATGCTCAACATCAACCCCAACCCAATGACCCTATCTGAGGCTGCTCGCTTCGGTTTGGATTATGCGCGAGAGCAACTTGCTGGTAAATCAATTCTGGTTCTCACTGGAGCTGGAGTGTCAACTGAGTCAGGGATTCCGGATTACCGAGGTGAGGGCAAGACCGAGAGACACCCAATGACCTTTGACGTATTCATGGGAACCGAAGCAGCTCGCGCTAGGTACTGGGCACGAAGCTACGTTGGCTGGTCAGTAATTGCCAACGCAAAGCCAAACGGAAGCCACTTCGCTCTTGCGCGAGCCGAAAGCCTAGGACGTATCTCGCACATCATCACGCAAAATGTTGACTCACTCCACCAGCAGGCCGGTTCAAAGAAAGTCACTGAACTGCACGGAAGATTGGACAAAGTGATCTGCATGTCTTGTCGTGCCCTTATTGACCGGCTATACATGGACTCTTTGATTGAAAACTTAAATCCGTCCATAAGCAAGGACATGTCAGTTGAGTTCACTCCTGACGGTGACGCTGAGATTGAAGCTACGGCTGACTTTGCGATCCCCGCTTGCCCAAGCTGCGGTGGGATCCTAAAGCCAGATGTGGTCTTCTTTGGTGAGAGCGTCCCATCCGAACGAGTTGTATCTACCATGGAGCAATTAGAAAGATCTGATGCACTTTTGGTTGCAGGGAGTTCACTGACTGTAAATAGTGGAATGCGATTTGCCCGCGCGGCCAGCAAGGCTGGTAAACCAATCGTGATTGTGAATGTCGGGCCAACAAAAGCTGACGAACTGGCTCTCGCCAAAATTGAAGCCCCAACATCCATTGCATTAGAGGAGCTATTGATTGACTGAAACTCAATTTGGATTGCTCCGCCACGGTCAAACCGACTGGAACATAAACTTCCTGCTTCAAGGGGTCACTGATATTCCGATGAACGAAACAGGTCTTGCTCAGGTAAAGCTCGCAGCTCAGGCAATTCGTGCCAAGGATTGGGATGTAGTTCTAACTTCTCCCCTGTCCCGAGCAAGGCAAACTGCAGAGATTATTGCCTCTCATGTCGGGTTTGATCAGATTGTTGAGAACGAACTCTTGATTGAAAGATCATTTGGTGAAGCAGAGGGGCTTTCCCACGAACAGTGGCGGGCAAAGTATTCAAATCTCGACGAGATCCCTGGTGGAGAAAGTCGCACCCAGCTAGCCGCTCGATCGCAGCTGCTACTTGATCTGGTAGCGAGTGAGTTCAAAGGAAAACGAGTATTGGCTGTTTCTCACGGTGCGCTTATACGCGGGCTTCTATCGATTGCCAGCAACAACGAATTGCCGCGAGATGGCGAACGATTAGGCAACGCATCTCTTAATATCATGAGTCACTTAGAGAGCTCTTGGAAGGTCGAGAGATACTCACTTGAGCCGCTGATGCCCTAGAGCCTCTCGAGAACTTTCAACAGCCTCTCTGCCGATTCATTCCAGCTAAATACCGCCTCTCTCTGTTTTGAGCGAGCGCTGGCTTCCTGCCATTGGCTCAACGGCAGGAGCTGGCGGATGCGATTCGAGAATTGCTCTGGGTTTTTCGAATCAAAAAAGCTTGCCGCGTCTGCAGCCACCTCTCGAAAGATTGGAATATCGGATACAACAATCGGCGTTTCGTGTCTCATTGCTTCGACTAATGGGATGCCAAATCCTTCATCCTTTGATGCCGAAACGAATGCGAAAGCCCCAGATAGTTCCTGAGAGTACTCGGCGTCACTCACACCGTTTTTGAAAGTGATGCGCTCACTCCAGCTTCCTGCCAGCGCTTGGAGCTGACCTTTACGCTTTTCTGATATTTTGCTCAGCAAGACAAGCTCAAACTCCGGTAAATACTGCATTCCTAAAACCAGGCATTCCACGTTCTTGTATTCCATGAAACTACCCATGTAAACAAGCTTTCGTCGTTGCTCAGGCGTTTTTGAATTTATTGCAGCAGAGTTCTCCTGCGAAGTCTCGGGGGCGTTGTAGATCACATGAACATCCCGTTTGGTAAGTTTCTTGTCAAGAATTAGGGCCTTGCTGGTATTTGAGACCGTGACAACGGCGTCTGCTCGATTTAGCAGGAATCGAACAGGAAAAAAGCTCAAGTGATAAAGACGCCAAGCAATTCGGACGTGAAGTGGCAAAAAAGTAGGAGCTTTGGGGTGGGAGTAGTAAATGAGGTCATGAAGAGTAAGTACCAGCTTGTACTTACGGCCTACTGAGCCCATTGTCTGCATCGGCGAGAAAACGTGCGTGGCACCAATCTTGTTGAGCTTTGCTGGAAGAAACAGCTCAGCGATGGCGTGAGTTGGGTCATTGCCGAGAACGAAATCAGTTCCTTCGGGAAGCCATTTAAGCTGCTCTTTGCTACTAATCAAGGCGATTACCTGCAATCGTTTCGCAACTGCAGAAAACAGTTCGGCGGAAAACCTTGAAATGCCATCGTGGTGGTCGACGCGAATAAAGCGGCAGTCAAAGATCAGTTTCATGGAAGCTCGTCGAGAAACTGAGAAATGAAAGCGGAAGCCTGCTCTGGCGCCTCGTAGTGCACCAGGTGTCCCACACCTTCAATTTCTCTATAGGTGATTTTTTGATACAAACCGCTTACTCGGCGTTGAGACTCAATCTCCGTTATGTCATCCAAGGTTGCCGCTACCACCAAAACCGGTGCGCTAATCTGATGTGCCAACTTGGAAAGATCCATCGAAATGGAAGCGTCGTATCCTTCGACAGCGACTTTCACGGAGGCAAAATCGCTGAAGTTTGACAGGTGTTGGTTGTGTATCCAGCGGCGAAGGTCCTTGTTCTTGGTTTTGGCCATCACAACGCTCATAACCATTACTGCAATCTTGTTTCGAAGAAGCCACTCACCTGCAAACCTTGGCGCAAAGGTTGCCAGTAGGTAGTAGATCTTCGTCAAGTTTGTCAGGGCAGCCTGGGGCCCTTCAAGAGCTGGCGTCGAAACTGGATTCACCAAAGCCACGGACTTAGGTGTGTGTTGCGTGGCGTAGTAACCAACTACCAATGATCCAAAACTGTGGCCCATCAAGTGAGTTTGATCTACTAGTCCCAAGGCTTGAATGAAATTGTGTAGCCAGTCGGAGTATGCCTTGACGGAGTGAGTTTGATTCAGTGGTGCAGATTCACCGAAACCTGGAAGATCTGGAATCAAAACGCGGTACTTGGACAAACCAGCAGCTATTGCTTCTAGTCCCCGATGATTTCCTCGATAGCCATGGATCATTACCAGAGTGATAGAGGTTTGCGTTGCGGCTGGGTATTCGTAGTAGACGCTCTCGATGCCGTCTACGTTTATGGTGTGCCGAATCGCCCGCGAACTAGCGGAAAGCGATAAATCTCGTGAGAGCACATTGCAAGTCTAGATTGGAAGTTTTGAACGTCGGATAGGCAGGGTCCTAAGGAAATGCTTGCTCTGGCCTAGTCTGAGATTGTGAATGAGCAGTTGAGTTTTGAGTTTGTGGAATCTCCTGAGTGGTCAAGAAACCTTGCGGTTTTTGACTTGGAGACCACTGGACTTGATCTACGTGAGGCAAGAATCGTCACCGCTTGCGCAGTTCAAATTGACCAAGATGGTCTGATCACAGGGCCAAATCAAGAATGGCTTGCCGATCCAGGTATCGAAATACCGGAAGCTGCATCAAACGTACATGGAGTGACAACCGAAATAGCAAGAGCCAATGGTAGGGCTGCCAAGGATGTAGTCTCGGAGCTTCTGGAGACCCTGAAAGGTTTTTTTGCAAAGGGTCTGCCTGTTGTTGCCTTCAACGCTCCTTACGATTTCACGATTCTGCACTACGAAGCACTTCGCCACGGGTTGGAGCCAATTCAGCAACCAATGCCAGTTATTGACCCGATGGTTCTAGATAAATACGTTGATACTTATCGCTCAGGAAAGCGAACATTAGAGGTAGCTTCAAGAATCTATGGCGTCAAATTAGAAGATGCACACAACGCAACAGCTGACGCTGTTGCCGCAGGTAGGGTCGCTCAGGCGATTGCCAAAAAGTATGCTGAGAAACTGCCAGATGACGTTGTTGTGCTACACAACTCACAGATTGAGTGGAGTGCTAATCAGGATGCGTCTTATGAGAAGTTTCGAAGGGGAACTTCGCCTGACTTCACTATCCAGCGAGGCTGGCCGCTGAAGCTTTAGGAACCGAAGTTCTTGTAGCGAGCGTTGAAGCGCTCAACACGACCGGCAGCATCCATGATTCTCTGCTTGCCTGTGTAGAACGGGTGTGAAGCGGAAGAGATTTCAACATCGAATACTGGGTATTCCTGGCCGTCTTCCCACTTGATTGTCTTGGTGCTAGAAAGTGTTGAACGGGTTAGAAAAGACTCACCAGAGGCTAGGTCGCGAAAAACAACTGCCTGGTAAGTTGGGTGAATTTCTGACTTCATGTTCGAATACTTTCTGAATCCTGGGTTTTTGCCTGATTCGGCAACTTCCCTACTATACCAGAGCAAAAACGCAAAAAACTAGGAGCTAGTTTTTGGCCCTAACCCTGAATCTGTCGCCATCTCGGGACACTTCGAGGCCAAAACCAAAGGCCCCGGAGATCTTCTCGGTAGTCAAGGTGGTGTCAATCTCCCCCGCGGCATAAACCTGGCCTTTCGACAGAATCAAGGCATGGGTAAAGCCTTTGGGGATCTCTTCAATGTGGTGGGTGACCATAATTATTGCTGGAGCGGTAGGCGCCGAGGCGTAGTGTCCAAGAACTGAAATTGTGTGTTCCCTAGCCGCCATGTCAAGGCTTGCAACCGGTTCATCGAGCAACAAAATTTCTGGATCGGGCATTACTGCCCTTGCAATTTGAGCTCGCTTTTTCTCACCGTCGCTCAAGGTGCCAAAAGGGCGATCAGCCAACTCATCTAGTTGCCATTCAGCAAGTACCCTTCTTGCCCGACGCTCATCGACATCGTCATACTTCTCGTTCCAACGCCCTGTGATTCCGTAGCTTGCAGTCATTACCGCATCCAGGACTGTCTCAGAATTTGGGATGTGAACGCTCATGGCATTGGAGGCGAATCCGATGCGGGTGCGCAACTCGAAGACATTAACCTCTCCAAGTGTTGAACCAAGCAGCTTCGCTGTGCCGGTCGAAGGGTGTATTTGTGATGCTGAAACCCTAAGCAAGGTGGTCTTACCTGCTCCGTTTGGGCCGACAATCACCCATCGCTGGTTTGAACTTACCTGCCAGTCGATATTGTTGAGAATCGGTCGCGTGTCCCTAAGCACGGTCACATTGTTGAAATCCAGAACAAGACTCATGTCTCGAGCCTAGAGGATTCTGTGGCCAGCACTTTGGAGCGACGCTAAGGGTTTGCTTAGAAGTAGGGACAGTACCCACCACCGAAGCAGGTTTACTCGAGCTGCTGTAATCACCAGGGAAAAAGCAATGGTCAAACTGCCCTAACATCATGAGTATGAAATTTTTGCCAGAAACCGGGATGATGCTTGAGTCCGGTCTAGCTAAGGGTCTTAGTCGGTCCGCGCATCAGGAAC
>WLHO01000026.1 GCA_009702645.1 Actinomycetota bacterium
GTTAGGTCCTCAAGGTTAATGCCAACTTCACCGACTTCAGTAAGCAGTCGTGCAAGCTCGCCCGGCTTATCGTCAATCATGACGATTACCTTTGCGTACTGAGTTGCTGATTGACCATGCTTACCAGGAATGCGCGAAACTCCTAAGTTTCCAGCCTCCAGCAATTTACCCAGTGAAGCTAGAGAGCCGGGCCTTCCAACTTCTTTCAGCGAATCAAGTACGAGATCCAGATCTCCCTTTAGGGATTCAATAACCTTGGCCACCTCTTCGCTGTTTGCGGCAAGAATTTGAATCCAAAGCTTTGGGTCAGATGCTGCGATACGTGTGGTGTCTCTGAGTCCCTGCCCAGCCAAAGCAATGTCGCTAGCTTGTGAGTCGGAGAGCCTGGCAGCAAGCAGGGAAGCCACAAGTTGCGGAGCGTGAGAAACCAACGCAACAGCGCGATCGTGATCATTTGGATTTAGGTGCATCAAGGTTGCACCAAGATCTAGAGCTAACGCCTCAACTAGATCAATCGATGCTTTCGCCGATAGCTTGTTTGGGCTAATCACCCAAGGTCTTCCAGTGAATATGTCGCTTCTTCCAGCAAGGGCGCCGGCCTGTTCGCGTCCTGCCATCGGGTGCGATCCGACATACCTTGAAAGATCAGCTGAAGTTGTCTCCAGTTTTTCCAGAATGGTCGCTTTCACGCTTGCAACATCAGTCACGGTGGCATCTGGGTGAAGCTCTAGTTGCTGCTGGATAACTGACGCCGTTACATCTGGTGGCACGCAGACAACTACAAGAGCTGGGCTTTGGCCGTCTTGGAATTTCTCACCTGCTCCAAAATCAACTGCCAAGTCCTGAACTGCAGGTGAGCTGTCGACAAGAAGCACTTTGATGCCGGCTTGAGTAAGGGCTAAACCAATGGAAGTTCCAATTAGGCCAGAGCCTACAATCTTTACTGGTCCGGCTACCCGCGCCGTGCTCACTGTGCCAAATCCAAACGGAGAGCGGTAGCGCCCCGCAGGTAGATGTGCTGAACCTCACTACGGGGAATATCTAGATCTGCATTTATGAGAACTCGAATTACCCTCGGCATAGCTCCGGCAACGTTCATCTCCACAAAGCACATCAGTGGTACATCGCCAAGCCCAAGCTCTCTTGCTGCAAGGGCTGGGAACTCAGAGGTTACATCCGGGGTTGCGGTGAACAGAATCGAAATCAACTGTGAGTTATCGACGTTGTTGGCGTGCAGCGCTTTCGATAAAAGCTCGGCGGTTGATTTGAGCAGGTGCTCGCGCTCGTCGCTATCTAGCTGGATCGCTCCCCTGATTGCTCGCACTGCCATCTCATCGCCTCTTCTTGTCTGCCGCTTTCAAAAGCACACCGAGCTCTATTTTACTGAGCTGACGGATATGACCTATGTTCAAGTGCCCCAAGTGTAGGGGTCCAAACTGCCTTCGAACCAGTGCTACAACGGGAAATCCGACGGATTCGAACATGCGACGTACAATTCTGTTCTTGCCGCTGTGTAGCTCAATTTCCACCAGGCTGTGATTTCCAGAGGCTGACAGAAGTCTTGCCTTGTCCGCTTTTGCAAGCCCATCTTCTAATTCCACCCCGGCAATTAGCTTGTTCAGAATCGGCTGAGTTATCTGGCCGTGGACTTTTGCCTGATATGTCTTAGTGACTTCAAAGGATGGGTGTAAAAGCTTGTGCGCCAAATCCCCGTCATTTGTCAGCAACAACAATCCTGTTGTTTCGGCGTCAAGCCGCCCGACATTGAACACACGATCATAATCAAGCGCGTACTGACTCAAATCAGGTCTGCCATGCTCATCCTGCATGCTGCTGACAACTCCATATGGCTTATTGAGCATCAGATAAACCTTGGTGACATCCAGCTGAATTGGAGTTCCCTTAACGACTACTTTGTCGGTATCGGGATTGATTCGAGTTCCAAGCTCGGTGACCACTTTGCCATTTACCTTCACGGCACCGGCGACAATCATCTCCTCGCAAACGCGCCGTGAGGCGACCCCTGCAGCGGCCAAGACTTTCTGAAGTCTTATCCCCTCAGGCTTATCGCTCATTAAAGTCACTGTTGATATCAGGCAGGTATGGGCTAATCGGAGGAAGCTGATCCAACGAATTGATGCCCAACTGCTCCAGCAGCAAAGACGTAGTGCCGTAGTGAATAGCACCGGTTTCAGAGTCGGTATACAGCTCAGTTACCAAACCTCTCGAGGTGAGAGTTCTAACTACCGAGTCCACGTTTACTCCACGGATCGATGCAATCTGTCCACGAGCAATTGGCTGCTTGTAGGCGATGACTGACAGTGTTTCCAAAGCTGCTTGGGAAAGCTTGGTTGGGTTCTCATTGGCGATAAACATCTTTACTGCCCAGTCGTAGTTTTCGCGAACGTAGATTCTCCAACCACCGGCAACCTCACGAAGCTCGAATCCTCTGGCGCTGACTCCGTCCTTTCCGTCGTAGTCTTCGCGAAGCTTATGAACTGCGTCGCGCACCTGATTGACAGGGATCTCAAGAGCGGTTGCCAAGGCAACCAGCGAGATCGGTGCATCGGTGACCATCAAGATCGCTTCGATAGCACCTTCAATGCTGTCTTCTTGCAGTGTGTTTTCAAAGCCCTGATTTTCATCAAGAGTCATAGTCAGCTCCCAGACTTGCTAGTTGTTCATCATCAAAGTGGTCGGCCTGCCAAGTGATCTCAAGATCAGCCAGCGGTCCATCTTGGCGCATTGCAATCGCCGAGAGGCGATACAGCTCCAAAACAGCAAGGAATCTTGCCACCACAACTGCTCGATCTGTTTCTTCGCGAATCAGATCAAAGAATGTCAGACTTCCAGCTTTGCGGAGTCTAAGAATAACCTCGGTTGCCTGCTCTCGAATACTTACAGCAGGTGCGTGAAGGTGAGTAAGTCCAATTCCTGGAATTTCTCGTGGAGTAAACACATCCTGAGATAGGGCGTGGAACTCCTCAAGTGTCATCGTCCAAACCAGCTCAGGAGTGCTCTCCCGGAAGCGGGTCTCAATTGGAACATCGCGCGCTAAGCGCTTAGCTTCAACTTCGAAGCGGGCGTTGAACCAGGTAGATACTTCCTTGAACGCCTTGTACTGGAGCAATCTGGCAAACAGCAGGTCCCTAGCCTCAAGAAGTGCAACATCTTCTGCGTCAACAAGCTCTCCCTTAGGTCGCAGGCTGACAATCTTTAGATCCAGAAGAGTTGCCGCAATAACGAGGAACTCGCTGGCCTGCTCCATCTCCTCATGCTCATCTAGTTGCTTGACGTATTGAATGAACTCATCGGTAACCCTAGAAAGTGATACCTCAGTGATATCCATCTCGTGCTTGGAAATCAAAGACAGCAGCAGATCAAAGGGGCCCTCGAAGTTACTTAGTGTTAGCGCAAAGCCGGAGTCCTTCGGAGGCTCCAGCACCTCTGGGCTATGGGGCGCTGCCACGGGCTACTAGCTCTCTCGCGACGGTCCGGTAATACTCGGCCGCATCTGATGTTGGTGCAAATTCGGTAATTGGCAAAGCCGCGATTGTCGCATCAGGAAACTTGACGGTGCGGTTGACGATGGTGTCAAAGACTTGGTCGCCAAAAGCTTCGTAAAGTCTTTCTACTACTTCCCTAGCGTGGAGCGTCCTCGGGTCATACATGGTTGCCAGGATTCCATCGAGTTTGATGGCTGGGTTTAGGCGATCTCTAACCTTTTCGATGGTTTCGATAAGAAGTGCAACGCCTCTAAGGGCAAAGAATTCGCAGTTCAAAGGGATAAGCACTCCGTGAGCGGCAGTTAGGGCATTCACGGTTAGAAGTCCCAGCGAAGGCTGGCAGTCGATGATGATGACATCGTAGTTTCCAAGAATCGGTCGAAGAATACGAGCCAAGATTTGCTCTCTTGCTACCTCGTTTACCAACTGGACTTCAGCAGCCGAGAGGTCAATGTTGGCAGGAATTACGTCAAGATTTTTGACGCCAGTTTTTACAATAACTTCTTCTACGTTTAGATCTTTTTCAACCATTAGGTCGTAAATGGTCTTGATATCGTGTGCTACAACTCCCAGACCTGCCGAAAGGGCACCCTGGGGATCGAAATCTACAAGTAGAACTTTGCGTCCGTAGCCTGCAAGAGCAGAAGCCAGGTTGATGGCTGTGGTGGTTTTACCCACCCCGCCTTTTTGATTACACATGGCGATTATTCGCGCCGGACCGTGAGAAGAAAGCGGTGTGGGGATTTCAAACTTTGGCCGTTTAACTGGTCGCTGTGCCATGAATCCTCCCGAGCTAATAGCCTACCTTCCTGAAATAGCCCCTATTTCCTGGCCCGAGGATGGCTGGTGGCGTATACCTCGCGCAGGGCATCGACCGTGACGAGGGTGTAAATCTGAGTGGTAGCTACCGAGGAATGCCCAAGAAGTTCTTGCACCACTCGAACATCGGCTCCACCCTCGAGAAGGTGGGTAGCAAACGAATGCCTGAGGGTATGGGGTGAAATCTCCCCCATGATTTTGGCCTGGTCAGCTGCATCGGAAATAATCTGCCAAGCCGACTGCCTGGATAATCTAGTTCCCCGCTGGTTTAGAAAAAGAGCTGGAGTACCCCTGCCTTTGCCGATCAACGCAGGGCGGGATCGAACCAGATAAGTACTAATTGCTCGCTGCGCAAAGCTTCCAACCGGAACCACTCGCTCTTTAGAGCCCTTACCAAAAAGGCGAATCATTGTCGGATCTAGCAAATCATCCAAGTTCAAAGCTGTTAGCTCACTGATTCGAGCCCCAGTTGCATAAAGCAATTCCAAAATCGCGCGGTTTCTAACCCGCGCCATATCCAGCGCGGTAGCATCCTCAATCTCCGGATCTGGACCAGCAGCATTGATCAGCTTCTCAACTTCAGACACACTTATGGCTTTAGGTAGTCGCTTAGGAAGTTTTGGTGGCTTTACTCGAGCACTCGGGTCGCCAGTGGTTATGGATTCAAACAACCAAAACTTATGTAATCCCCGAACTCCAGCAAGCATCCTCGCAACCGAATTGGAGGCTAAGACGCCAGATGCACCTATCGACTGAAGGTAATCATTTACGTTTGCCTCAGTGATGGCACCGGGATCAGAAATCTTGTTCTTTTCTAGGAACAAGAGGTAGCCGTTTAGATCTCTTCGATAAGCGGCAACGGTATTTTTGGCAAGACCGCGCTCAATACTAAGGTGACGTAGATACTCCTCAACTAGTTGAGCAAGTGTCTTCATTTGGCCAAGATACCTGTTTTTAAGGCGTAGGCCATGATGCCAACTACTGCGGTTGGGCTTTTGATCTCGGAACTAAGCACACTGGCTAATGCTTCATGCATTGGCACCCAAGTCTGTGGCATGTCTTTTTCTTCACCCGAGGTGACATAGTCCGAGTTAGCGCTACTCAATCCCTTGGCAACGAAGACGGTCATGGTTTCGCTGTTGCCCCCAGGGGTGGCGTGAAAGCTAATCAATTCTTCCCAGCTACTTGCTGCCAGATTTGCCTCTTCGGCAAGCTCACGTTTTGCGCAATCTAGTTTGGCCTCACCTGGGATATCCAACAGCCCTGCTGGAAACTCCATCAAATAACTGCCCACTGGCCTGCGGTACTGCTTCATAAGCAAAAGCTCGTCTTTGTCATTGATTGTCAAAACCGCAACCGCTCCGGTGTGCTTTACGTATTCACGAGTTAACTGCTCGCCGTTGAAATCAAATGTGTCTGCAACTAAATCCCAAACCATGCCTTTGTGAATCAAGCGACTGCTAAGTGCCGCAATATCGACCGGTTGGTCTTTAGGCATCCTTGACCTCGAAGAGCCTGCTTGCCTCTTGGCGCTTCAGGCTGGCATCAATCAAACCAACAAACAATGGGTGTCCCTTGGTAGGACGGGATTTGAATTCTGGATGAGCCTGGGTAGATACGTAGTAAGGATGGATATCTCTCGGAAGTTCAAGAAACTCAACAAGTGAGCCATCGGGCGATGTTCCAGAAAATACCATTCCAGCGTTTTCTAACTGTTCACGATAAGAGTTGTTTACTTCATAGCGGTGACGGTGGCGTTCAACCGCAGTCTCACTTCCGTAAACTTCAGAAACAATCGAACCCTTGGTCAATTTGGCTTCGAAAGAACCAAGTCTCATGGTTCCACCCATTTCACCAGCTGCAAGAATGTCAACTTGCTCAGCCATGGTGGCGATCACTGGATGCTTCGCGTTTTGATCAAACTCTGTTGATGATGCACCTTCGAGGCCAACCACGTTTCTGGAGTATTCAATAACCATGCACTGAAGTCCAAGACAAAGACCAAGAGTTGGAATCTTTTGTTCTCTAGCAAATCTCAATGCACCCAGCTTGCCTTCGATACCGCGCACACCAAATCCACCTGGAATACAAATGCCATCTACATCTGATAGCAGCGCTGCCGCACCCTCAGCCGATTCACAGGCATCTGACTGGACCCAGCGGATGTTCACTTTGGTCTGGTGAGCAAATCCTCCAGCACGAAGTGCCTCGGTGACCGACAGATAGGCATCTGGTAAGTCAATGTATTTTCCAACCAGGGCAATTGTGACCTCATGCTTTGGCTCATGAACGGCAGTTAGAACACTGCTCCATCTGCTCCAGTCAATCTCGCCCGCCTTTAGGTTCAAGGCCTTGATGATGTAAGCATCCAAACCTTCGTTATCCAAAACAGTTGGAATTGCGTAGATACTTGGTGCGTCAGCTGCATTGACCACAGCCTTGATATCCACATCGCACATCAAAGCAATCTTTTTCTTGATTGACTCGGGTAGCTCGCGATCTGATCGGCAAACTATGGCGTCGGGCTGGATACCGATCGATCGAAGCATCGCAACCGAGTGCTGAGTTGGCTTGGTTTTAAGCTCGCCTGATGGACCAAGGTAGGGAACAAGAGAAACGTGAACGAAGAAGACATTGTCACGGCCAACATCGTGACGAATTTGACGCGCTGCTTCCAAAAATGGCTGGGATTCGATGTCTCCAACGGTCCCGCCGATTTCAGTAATGATGACATCAGGAATTGGCTCTTCGTTAGCCTGCAATCTCATTCGACGCTTGATCTCATCGGTGATGTGAGGGATGACCTGAACGGTATCTCCTAGGTATTCCCCGCGTCGCTCTTTGGCAATAACTGTTGAATACACCTGACCGGTAGTGACGTTGGCGGCTTGAGAAAGATTGATGTCCAAAAAGCGTTCGTAGTGACCGATATCCAGGTCAGTTTCAGTTCCATCTTCGGTTACAAACACCTCGCCGTGCTGGAACGGGTTCATGGTTCCTGGATCGACGTTTAGGTATGGGTCGAGTTTCTGCATGACAACAGATAGGCCGCGAGCTCTTAGGAGATTTCCAAGACTGGCAGCGGTTAGGCCTTTTCCAAGTGAAGAGGCGACCCCTCCGGTGACGAAGATGTGTCTCGTTCTACCCGGATCCAAGGTTTCTACCATGGAATTTCATCTTACTAGTTGAATCGCCTCGAACTCAATGATCGACAACGACACGCAAAATTACTTCGCCAGAGCGCTTTGAGCCAGATCCAGTAGCTCCTTGGCGTGAGATCTTCCGGTCTCAGATTCGCTAAGACCCGAAAGCATTCGAGCTAGTTCCTCAACAACCTGCTCACCTTCAAGGCGAACCACGTCTGTGGCAGTGAATTCTGCGGTGGAGGACTTTAGGACCCTCAAGTGACGATTTGCAAAGGCAGCAACCTGAGGCAAGTGAGTGACAACGATGACTTGAGCGTTTCTAGCCAGCATGGCAAGTCGCTTTCCTACCTCAGTAGCTGCCGCGCCGCCAACTCCCGCATCAACTTCGTCGAAGATAAAAGTCGGCGCTAGTTCGCTCTTTGCCAAAACCACTTCGATGGCAAGCATGATCCTCGACAGCTCCCCGCCGGAAGCACCTTTGCCAATTGGCCTGGGTTCCGCACCAGGATATGCGCTGAGCAACAGGGCCACCTGATCAAACCCATGGGCTGATAGTTCGCTAAGCCTTGAAACTTGAACATCCAAACTTGCGCCGTTCATCGCCAATGCTGCTAGTTCAGCGGTCACTGCTGCTGAAAGCTCAGCTGCGGCCTTAGTCCTAATGGCACTGATCTTTTCTGCCAAATCATGAGCTTGCTGACTGTATTGCTGCTCTTCAAGAGCGAGTTTGGCAATTGCCTCATCGGAAGAATCCAAATCAAGCAATCTAGACCCAGCAGTTTCTAGGTAGGCGATAACTTCATCCAGGCTTGGGCCATACTTTCGCATTGCGGCTGTTAGCTCCGCACGGCGCGACTGCACTGATTCAAGCTGAGCTGCCCCATCGCTGTCTAGGCCGGCGATGTAGCTCGAGATGCTCGCTGCAGTCTCATTGA
>WLHO01000027.1 GCA_009702645.1 Actinomycetota bacterium
AGATCCCTTCTCCAGTTGCTGGAGTCATCGAGCAGATTCTCGTTCAAGAAGATGAGACCGTTCAAGTTGGCGCAGTTCTAGTAATCATCGGTTCCGGTTCTGGCGCAGCAGCTCCTGCAGCACCGGTTGCCGAGGCACCGGTTGCTTCACCGGTAGTTCAGGCTCCCCCAGCACCTGTTGCTCCTCCAGTCGTTGCAGCACCCGTTGCACCTCCAGTGGTTGCAGCACCTGCCGCACCTCCAGTGGTTGCAGCACCTGTCGCACCTCCAGTCGTTGTGGCACCTCCGGTTGTTGCACCTCCGGTGATCTCTGTTCCTGCTACTTCATCAACAGATGCAGGCTACGTGACTCCATTGGTTAGAAAGTTTGCTCAGGATTCTGGAGTGGACCTATCTAGGGTTTCTGGAACTGGAGTTGGAGGACGCATCCGCAAGGAAGATGTCATGGCCGCCACTTCTGGCTCGGCCACAAACACCGCTGCCCCTTCCGCTCCTCACGTACCTGCACCAGTAAGCGCTCAGCGCGGAACCAGTGAGCCGATGTCTAGGCTTCGCAAGGTTCTTGCAGAGCGAGCTGTGGCATCTATGGTTTCTTCGGCTCAGCTAACAACAGTTGTTGAAGTTGATGTGACTCGTATTGCTGAAATGCGAAAGAGTGTTCAGGCTCGCTTCACCGCGGCTACCGGTACCAAATTGAACTTCATGCCGTTTTTCTTCCTTGCTAGTGCCGAAGCTCTACGCTCACACCCGAAGCTAAACGCTTCAATCGAGGGCGAGACCATTCACTACCACCCGAGTGAAAACATCAGCTTTGCTGTGGACACTGATAGAGGTTTATTGACTCCGGTAATCCGCGATGCCGCATCACTGAGCCTGGCTCAAATTGCGCAGCAGATTGCAGATTTGGCATCGCGTACTCGCGAGAACAAGCTAAAGCCAGACGAGATGATGGGTGGCACCTTTACTCTGACAAACACTGGCTCGCGCGGAGCATTGTTTGACACCCCGGTTGTTTTCTTGCCTCAGGTTGCAATTTTGGGAACCGGAGTTGTTCAGAAGCGTCCAGTGGTAATCACTGGAAGCGATGGACAAGAATCCATCGCCATCCGTTCGATGGTTTACCTTGCTCTTAGCTACGATCACCGTCTAGTCGATGGTGCTGACGCTTCTAGGTATCTTGTTGATGTCAAAGCGCGTCTTGAAGAAGCAAACTTCCAGAACAACCTAGGGATCTAGTTTCTGGCTCAGTTCGACTAACTTTCCGTTTGCGGAGACATCCAGTCTGTAGTGCAGTGATTTCGATCTTCCGTCCTGACATTGAATAGAACCCGTCACGCTTTGAGTTGAGCCAATAATTTGCTGAATCTCCAGGCTTAAAAGCCCCAGGTTCGAATCAACTATGACCTCCCCGGAAGTTGAGGGCGACGACAAATCGATGCTGGAGGCAATCCAACTCTCCAGCTCCCCATCGAGAAGATCCAAAGCGCAAGTTACCTCCGGGGTTTCAACTATCGTTTGCTCAGTTGACTTGGTTGAAGATGTAGGGATCATCACTAGAGCCAAACTCATCAGAGTAAGCAACACTGGTCCGAAAAGAACTCGCGGCTCAAACCTTTTACTCCTACCCGCACTGACAAAACCAACATCTGCAACCAGAACTTGCTCTTTTATAGATTCTCTGGCGCGAGTAGCCACCTCCTGAAGAGTCTCTCGATTGCTGGGGCTATCAGCAATCACTAACCAGGGTTTGCCAGCTTCAACTAGTGAGTGCTCGATTCCGGTTTGCTCAAGTTGCTCGGTAATCGCTGGCCAACTCGGTCCTGAAAGCTTTCCTCGGAAGACAAGCAGAGAGTTTCTGGCTTGGTCTTTAGCTATAAATACAGTCAGTGCTCTTAGGGCAATCGCCTTTTCCAAAACAATTCCTTTTGCTGCCAAAAGACGCTCATGTGATTGCCTCATCGTCACAAGCTAGCTAAATCCCGCTACCGTCTGGGAGCGAAACTAGTTTCTTGGGATAACTCTTAGACTTGGGGCGTGCCGGAATTTCTAACCGCAGGACTTGATCCCAATTTCGTGCCCTACCTAGAGGGGCTTTCTCTTCAGCGAGCTATCCACAAAGAGGTGGCTTCAGGCCTAAGGCCAGATACTTGCATCCTGCTAGAGCATGTGAGCACCTATACCGCAGGAAAGCGCACCGAGGACTCCGAACGCCCAACCGATGGTACCGAGGTGATTGATGTTGATCGCGGCGGCAAGATAACTTGGCATGGGCCTGGTCAACTAGTTGGCTACCCAATCATGAAGCTTCCAAATCCCATTGATGTTGTTGGATATGTTCGCTGGCTTGAGCAAGTGCTAATTGATGTCTGCGCTGACTTTGGCCTTGCCACCGAACGCGTCGAAGGTCGCTCTGGTGTCTGGGCTCCGATTGCTGGTACCCACGTAAAAATTGCTGCAATTGGAATAAGGGTGGCCGAACACACCACAATGCACGGCTTTGCCCTGAACTGTTCCAACTCGCTGGAGCCCTACGACACCATCGTTGCCTGTGGGATAAAAGACGCAAGCTCCAGCACTATTTCGGCCCTAACTGGCAAACTCGTCACCCCAACCATGGCCGCTGAGCGAGTCAAAGTGCGACTTCAAGACATTGCTAAAGTTGTAGCATGACCCAGACCGATCCTGGAACAAAGCCTGCAAAGAAGATGCTCCGCATCGAGGCTCGCAACTCAGCTGTTCCGATCGAACGCAAGCCAGAGTGGATCAAGACTGTTGCAAAAATGGGTCCTGAGTATCAGGCCATGCACAAGCTGGTTAAGTCAGAAAACTTACACACTGTTTGCCAAGAGGCTGGATGCCCAAACATCTACGAGTGCTGGGAAGACCGCGAAGCTACTTTTTTGATCGGCGGATCCCAGTGCACCAGAAGGTGTGATTTCTGTCAGATTGACACTGGCAAGCCTGTGGCTTTCGATCCGGATGAACCACGACGCGTAGCTGTCTCGGTCCGCCAAATGGAACTGCGATACGCAACTGTCACCGGTGTTGCAAGAGATGATCTTCCCGATGAAGGCGCCTGGTTGTATGCCGAGACAATCAAGCAAATTCACAAGAAGTCCCCCGGTACTGGAGTAGAGATTTTGGTTCCAGACTTTTCTGGCAAGCCTGCGCTACTGCAGAAAGTGTTCGATGCTAAGCCAGAAGTATTTGCTCACAACGTCGAGACTGTTCCTCGAATTTTCAAGGAAATCAGGCCTGCCTTTAGCTACGAGCGTTCGCTTGATGTTCTTACTCAAGCCCGAAACGCTGGAATGGTTACCAAGTCAAACCTGATTCTGGGCATGGGTGAAACCCGCGAAGAGATCTCTCAGGCGATGATTGATTTGTTCAATGCCGGAACAGATATCTTGACTATTACCCAGTACTTGAGACCAACACCAAAGCACCACCCGGTTAACCGTTGGGTAAAGCCGCAGGAGTTTGTTGAACTAAAGGAAGAAGCAGAAGCACTTGGCTACCTCGGTGTCTTAAGTGGTCCACTAGTTCGCTCCTCCTACCGAGCTGGAAGACTTTGGGCTCAGTCCATGAACAAAAAAGGCCTTCCTGTTCCCCCAAACCTTCAACACCTAGCCGACGCGGCCGCCAAAGATGGCTTCGCTCAGGCAGTCGCATAATAAAAAAGGAAATCATGGCAGAGAAAAAACCTAAGGTTGAGAAAGAACCTGGCAAAATCAAGCAGCTTTTTCAGGTTTACAAACTAACCGCTAAAGCAGACAAGAACTTTGTCTTGGCAGGAGTCCTTGCCTTTATTGCTCCACTAGCAATTGGAACCTTGGCGATTGTTTTGTTCTTTAGAGACTCTGCGCTGACAGTTTTTCTATGGGCCATCACCACTTTGCTCTTTAGCTTCCTTAGCGCTCTAACTGTTTTGTCCCGCAGAGCAGAAAAGGCAGCTTTCATGAGAATCTCCGGCCAGCCTGGTGCAGTAGCCGCAGTTATCGGCTCAACCCTGAAGCGCGGTTATTCAACAAGTGAGATGCCAGTTGCTGTAGATCCAAAATCCAGAGACGCGGTCTACCGAGCGGTTGGAAAAGCTGGTGTTGTCTTGATTGCGGAGGGTAACTCAGCCCGAGTGAGACAGCTGATTGAAGATGAGAAGCGCAAGGTCTCAAGAGCCATTCCTGGAGTGACAATCCCGGTGATTTGGGTCAACCAGGACCCTTCCTCAACCCCGCTTCACGCTCTTACCAAGACCATCTACAAGCTCAAAAAGGCTCTGACCAGGGCTGAGATTTCGGTTGTGAACAAGAGATTGGCTGGCTTGGGCCTGAACATCCCGATTCCAAAGGGCATTGATCCAAACCGGATGCGCCCCGGCCGCCGGATGTAAGTTTTACATTCCTGAAACATTTCAAGAACTTTCTGAAACATCCTTCTAGCTAGAGTTATGGCTAATCGGAGCTTTTAGGGCCCGCACAGAAAACACCGAAGGGAAGCCATCATGTTCAAGACCGCCTCAGAAGTCGTGAAATTCATCAAGGATAACGACGTCAAATTCCTAGACGTTCGATTCACTGACCTGCCTGGAGTTCAGCAACACTTCAACTTGCCCGCTGCCATGATCGATGAGCAGTTCTTCATCGACGGTCAGCTGTTTGACGGCTCCTCGATTCGCGGTTTTGCATCAATTCATGAATCCGACATGCAGCTGATTCCTGATGTCACAACCGCTTACCTTGATGCCTTCCGCGTCGAGAAGACTCTGATCATGATCTTCGATATCTACAACCCAAGAAACGGTGAGATCTACGCTCGCGACCCACGCCAGGTTGCAAAGAAGGCTCAGGCTTACCTTGGCACTACCGGTCTTGCCGACACAGCGTTCTTTGCCCCTGAGGCAGAGTTTTTCATCTTTGATGATGTTCGCTACGAGAACAAGCAGAACACTGCGTACCATTTCATCGACAGCTCAGAGGCTGCTTGGAACTCGGGCCGCAAAGAAGAAGGCGGAAACCTAGCCAACAAGACTCCTTTCAAGGGCGGTTACTTCCCTGTTCCACCTGTTGATCAGCATGCTGACATGCGAGACCAGATTGTTCTTGAACTAGAAGCAGCTGGCCTATCAGTTGAGCGCAGCCACCACGAAGTTGGAACAGCTGGTCAAGGTGAAATTAACTACCGCTTTGACACTCTGCTTCATGCAGCCGATGACATTTTGAAGTTCAAGTACATTGTCAAAAACGTTGCCCATGCGTTCGGCAAGACTGCAACCTTCATGCCAAAGCCACTATTTGGTGACAATGGTTCAGGTATGCACGTTCATCAGTCGCTATGGAAAGACGGCAAGCCATTGTTCTATGACGAGTCTGGCTACGGTGGTCTAAGCGACATGGCTCGCTGGTACATCGGTGGAATCTTGAAGCACGCTCCTAGCTTGCTCGCCTTCACTAACCCGAGCGTTAACTCTTACCACCGACTAGTTCCTGGCTTTGAAGCACCGGTGAACTTGGTTTACTCAGCTGGAAACCGTTCTGCAGCTATCCGTATCCCGATGACCGGAACCAACCCGAAAGCAAAGCGCATCGAGTTCCGTGCTCCAGACGCATCTTCAAACCCATACCTAGCCTTCGCAGCGATGCTTATGGCTGGCCTTGATGGAATCAAGAACCGTATCGAGCCACACGAGCCAGTGGACAAGGACCTCTACGAATTGCCACCAGAGGAAGCCAAGCTAATTCCTCAGGTTCCTGGAACTCTAGAGGAAGTTCTTCAAGCCCTTGAAAAAGATCACGACTACCTACTTGCAGGAGATGTGTTCACCAAGGACCTCATTGAAACCTGGATCGACTACAAGCGTGAGAAGGAAATTGCACCTCTTGCAATGCGACCTCACCCTTACGAGTTCGAGCTTTACTACGGCGTTTAGTCGAAAAAGAGCTTTTCAAAAACCGCGCGTCCGCGACGGGTGGCAGCTAGATAGTCTTGCTCAAGACTGCTAGCTCCCCCTCGCGGATAGCCAGTTAAGCGCGCAATTCCTTCAAGCTGCGCTCGATCCAACGGCAAAACATCAGTTCGTTTATTCAGATACAGCATTGCGCTGGAGCGAATCGAAGATGAAATAACCCAAGCCTCCTTTAGAACCCTCGCATCCGAGTTTGAAATTAGTCCACAAGCTTCCATCTGTTCTAAGGCAGGGAGGGTATGCGGAGTTTGAATCTGCGGATATTCACGGGCGTGTTTAAGCTGAAGTAGCTGAACCAGCCACTCAACATCACTGATAGATCCCCTACCAAGCTTTAGATGACGCTTAGGGTCAGCACCTTGAGGCAGTCTTTCAACTTCGACTCTGGCTTTGATTCTGCGGATTTCAACTATTGCCGACTGCTCGATTTTCTCGGGATAGCGATACTTATCGATTAGCTCGACAAAGGCCTTGGCTATCGCAGGTGCTCCGGAAATCAATCTGGCGCGAAGTAGTGCTTGGGACTCCCAGGTACCCGCCCAGCGCTTGTAGTAAGCCGCGTAGGAATCAATTGATCTAACAATCGGACCATTTTTACCCTCTGGGCGAAGATCCAAATCAATTTCAAACTCCAAGGCCTGATCAGCCGAGAGTCTTCTTATCTCGGAAACCAATATCTCTGCTTCAGCCTGGGCTTTGTTGACATCCTCGCCGAGTGGTCGATAAACAAACATGAGATCAGCATCGGAACCAAATCCAAGTTCTGCTCCACCAAATCGTCCCATTGCAACAATGGCCAACTCGTGGCTTAGTGATCCCTGCTTCTCAATAAGGAACTTGGTTGCAATTTCTTGGATGGCAACAAGGTAGCTCTCCGTAATGGCGCTAAGACCCTGGGAGGTTCTTTCTAGGTCGATAGTCCCAAGCGCTGCTCCTATAGCCACGCGCAACGTTTCCTTGCGCCTAATTGCCCTCAAGCTGGCAGCAGCTAACTCTGGATCCTCGTGGCGCGAGATGATCGCCTCAAATTGAGCACTCAGTGCTTCCAAGGTTTCAGGTTCCAGTTCGTCTTCGCGATCGAACCAAGCAGCAGCTTCTGGCATCTTCTCAAAAAGATTGGTTGCCAAGCGACTTGTAGAAAAGACCTGAGTCATGCGCTTGGCAGCACCCGATGAGTCTCGCAGCATGCGAAGGTACCAGTGCGAATCACCTAGATCTTCGCTGAGTCTTCTAAATGCCAAAAGCGCTGCATCTGGATCTGTACCCTCGGCAAACCACTGAAGCAAAACCGGAAGAAGCTGTCTTTGAATTGCGGCTCTTCTGGAAAGCCCCGAGGTTAGAGCACTGATGTGCGCCAAGGCCCCCTTGGTATCTCCGAATCCAATAGCAGCCAGACGCTCCTGCGCTTGAGCAGTGGTAAGTTCAAGATCTTCCTGGCTTAGGCCAGATACGGCACTAAGCAGAGGCCGATAGAAAAGCTGCTGGTGTAAATCCCTAACCTCTAGCTTTACCTGCTCCCAACGAGCCATAAGTTCTGAAGCGGTGAGATCCAAAGAGACCGCTCGAGCAATTGAGCGTCTCGCGCTTTCGTCGGTTGGCATCAGATGAGTTCTGCGCATCGCTGAAAGTTGAATTCTGTGCTCTAGGAGTCTGAGGAACCGATAGTGGGAACTGAAACGTTCAGCGTCGTCACGTCCAATGTAACTGCCATCAGAAAGCGCCTCGAGTGCGCCCAGGGTGTCCCGGACTCGAAGGGAGCTATCCACGCGACCATGAACTAGCTGTAACAGCTGAACAGTGAACTCGATGTCCCGAAGCCCTCCAGGGCCTAACTTGATTTGGGCATCCACTTCACTGTTTGGAATGTTGTCAGTGACTTTCTGACGCATCTTCTGAACAGAGTCAACGAAGTTTTCGCGAACTGTGCTTTCCCAAACCTTTGGCCAGATGCGC
>WLHO01000028.1 GCA_009702645.1 Actinomycetota bacterium
AGTCCAGGCTTGCCATAATCTCTCAACGGGGGATTGGAACTTGCGTTCGACAAAATACAGAGGCTTCATGGCTAAACGTTAAATCTAAACTCCACTACGTCGCCATCTTGCATGACGTAGTCCTTACCCTCCATGCGCACCTTGCCCTTGGCCTTGGCTTCTGACATGGAGCCGGTTGCAACTAGATCATCGAAGGAAACAATTTCCGCTTTGATGAATCCGCGCTGGAAGTCAGTGTGAATAACTCCTGCTGCTTGAGGTGCACTCCAACCCTGCTTGATTGTCCAAGCTCTGGCTTCTTTTGGTCCAGCCGTCAGGTAAGTCTGCAATCCCAAAGTTCTAAAGCCGATTCGGGCCAGCTGGTCTAAGCCAGATTCGTCTTGGCCTAGAGATGAAAGCAGCTCTGCTGCTTCCGCTTTGTCTAGGTCAATTAGCTCCGACTCCACTTTGGCATCCAAGAAAACTGCTTCGGCCGGAGCAACCAAATCGGCCAGGGCCTTCTTTTTGGCTGGGTCGGTCAAGATTGACTCATCGACGTTGAAGACGTAGATGATTGGCTTGGCGGTTAGCAGTCCAAGCTCCTTGATTGAAGTCAAATCGATCTTGCTGGAAGAAAGTGGTTTGCCTGAATTCAAAATTGCGAGCGCTTCGTCAATCACGGCAAGAGCTTCTGGTTCTGCTTTTTTGCCTTTGATTTCTTTCTCGATGCGTGGTCTGGCTTTTTCCAGGGTCTGCATGTCAGCCAAAATCAGCTCGGTGTTGATTGTTTCGATATCCGATGATGGCTCGACTTTGCCATCAACGTGAACTACGTCAGAATCACTAAATCCTCGAACCACCTGGGCAATGGCATCGGCTTCTCGAATAGTGGCAAGGAACTGGTTGCCAAGTCCTTCGCCAACGGATGCACCCTTAACGATTCCGGCGATATCAACGAAAGACACTGGAGCGGCCAGGATCTTCTCGCTGCTAAACAGCTCTGCGAGTTTGTCCAAGCGAGCATCAGGGAGGTTCACCACACCGACATTTGGCTCAATGGTTGCGAAGGGGTAGTTCGCCGCCAGAACATTGTTCTTGGTCAGTGCATTAAAGAGGGTCGACTTACCAACATTTGGTAGTCCCACGATTCCGATTGTTAGAGCCACGGGATACAACTCTACCCGTCGGTAGCTACTGGCAGACTGTTTAGTATGTCCCTAGATTTCACAGCAATCGACTTCGAAACAGCCAATAACTCACCTGCCAGCCCTTGTGCAGTTGGGCTGGTTCGAGTGCGCAATGGGCAAATCGATGACAGCTTCGAGTCTTTATTCCAGCCACCGGCACTGCACAACTGGTTTAGTGCCGGAAACATAGCAGTGCATGGCATTACTCCAAAGATGATCGAATCTGCTCCGCAATACGCTGACGTACTCGAGCAGATGCTGGCCTTTATTGGGAATGATGTGCTGATCGCACACAACGCCTCTTTTGACATGGGGGTGCTTCGTGCCTCGGCTGATGCCATTTCAGCTCAACTGCCTGAAATTAGCTATAGCTGCTCGTTGCTTATCTCCCGAAAGACTTACAACCTAGACAGTTATCGACTCAACCAAGTGGCTTATGCCGTCGGCCACGAGGAATTTGATCACCACAATGCCCTCGCCGACAGTGATGCCTGTTCCAGAATCGTGATTCACGCTGCCAATCGGCATGGAGCCGAAAATCTCGACCAGCTCCTCACAGCTACGAAGCTAACCCTGAACAAGCTTTGAGTTTGGGCGTCCTTGGCCAGGCTTGTCGCTGGCTAATGGCATAGTTCTAAGCATGGAACTTATCTACCTCTCTATTGGATTGTTAATTGGCGCTGTAATTGGAGCACTGGTTGCCTCCTTACGCTTTCGAACCAAAGGTTCTGATAGCTCGCTAGCGATTCAGCTTGCTAGTGCCGAAGCGACAGTCGCTGGGCTCAATGCAGCCCTGCTTAGAGCCGAAGAGGATCGAAAGCAGCGCGAGGTAAGAGAGCGCGAAGAATCCCGCTTGATTGCAGAGCTAGCTCCCGTTAAGGACAGGCTCGAGCAGATGCAAATCTCTGTAAAGGCTTTAGAAAAAGAGCGCACCGAGCAATTCGGAACCATCCAAGAACAACTCAAAAATGCCATCGCCTCAGATGACCAGCTTAGAAAAACCACTCAGGCGCTTTCTCAAGCCTTGTCCTCTAACTCCATTCGAGGAGTCTGGGGAGAAACTCAACTTAGAAAACTGGTTGAACTTGCAGGTCTAATCAAGCATGCCGACTTTAATGAGCAGGCAACTTTTTCAACAGATGGTGGCTCTGGTCGTGCCGACCTAATCATTAACCTTCCAGGTGGTAAATCCCTGGCGATTGATTCGAAAGTTCCCTTCAATTCCTACCAGGAAGCCTCTGCTATCTCGGAGCTTGCAGAAGGCGATGATGCAAGGCGCAGAGCCGAGCTCATTGCTGCTCACGTAAAGGCGATGAAGGGTCACATCGATGCTCTATCCGGAAAAGAGTACTGGACCGGACTAAATGCCTCTCCGGATTTTGTGATTGCGTTTGTTCCTTCTGAGTCACTACTGTCAGCAGCGCTAGATGCAGATCCAGCTTTGTTGGAATATGCGTTTAAGAAAAATGTTGCGCTTGCGTCCCCTGTTAGCTTGTTCTCTGTTCTCAAAACCATCAACTACATCTGGCGTCAAAACGCCGATGAAGGATCGGTTCGAACCATGATCAAGCTAGGAAAAGAACTCTATGAGCGAATCGGGAAAATCGCTGAGCATGCTGAGAAACTCGGTCGTTCTATAACTTCCACAGTCAAGGACTACAACGTCTTTGTCTCATCTCTTGAATCTAGAGTTTTGGTCACCGCAAGAAAACTAAATGACCTAGATGAGAACCAGCTGGGCACTGATGAGATCATTTCACCTGCGCCTCTAGAATCAGCGCCAGATAGCATCACGGCTAGCGAACTGCAAAAAAACACCGAAAAAGACTAGGTTTTCTCTGGCATTTAGGCTCCTCAGGGGCCCAAAGGTGCGTTGGCTATACTTTCTAACAAGTGCTCACAAAGGTGTTTGCAGCTGAAAAATCACCGGTAAATCGAATTTCCGGATCCCATTGATAATCCGCAAAGGAACCTGCATGTCTGGCAACACCGCAAAATCACCCATTGTGACTTTGACCCCTGCTCCAACTCTTGACCGCACCTACCTAGTCACCAATCTTCATCCAGGTGCAGTAAACCGAGCTGACTCAGTTGGCGAAGAGCTTGCAGGTAAGGGAATCAACGTTGCTCGCGCATTGCATTTGGCCGGCATTGAAGCACCGGGCGTAGTTCCGATTGGAAATGCCGAAAAAGGCATTCTCGAGCGAACCGGTTCCAAGAAGTTTCTAATTCCGATGTGGATTGAAGGAACTATTCGAGTTTCAACCACGGTCCTAGAGCGCGGTGGTCCAACCACAAAAATCAACGAGGCTCCAAAGCCCCTCACTCACGAAGAATGGGTGCGGGTTATTGACCTGACTGAGCAGACTGTAAAAGACAACGACGCAAAGTGGTTAGTTATTGCAGGTGCCCTACCTATTGATCAGTCAACTGGAGTGTTTGTTGATCTCCATCCAATTTTTGAACGCATGGCAAAGCTTGGTGTTCGCGTTGCTCTTGACACCTCTGGTGAACCTCTTGCCTACTGGGTAAGACAAGGAGAACCTGCGATCTTGAAGCCAAATGCTGAAGAGCTCGCTTCAGCTGTGAAGCGCTCCCTGTTAACTAACGGCGATGTAATTGAAGCTGCTCGCGAACTTTGCGCGCACGGGGTTGAGTGCGTGTTGGCATCTTTAGGATCAGATGGCATGCTAGCCGTCACAAAATCTAGAGCCTGGGGCACTAGAACTACTCCGGTTCAGGTAATCAATACCGTTGGCGCTGGCGACGCTACTTTGGCAGGATTCCTTGCGGCCATCACCAAAAACCCACTTCCAGATGACCACGAAGACATTGGAGTTAGCTTCAATGTGCCGGTAGGTGCTATGACAGCGGTTCAGTGGGGCGCGGTGAAGGTAAGCCAGCCAACCAGTGGTCTAGACAACATTGATAATCTTCCTGAGGTGTTCCTAACCGAAGATGTAGATCTTTCGGCCAAGCTAAAAGAACCAGCCATTTACAAGGAGAACTAGAGATGCCAGTAGCCTCGCCAGATGCTTACCTAGAAATGCTCGATCGAGCCAAGTCTCAAAGATTCGCTTATCCAGCCATCAATGTCTCATCCTCTTCAACAGCAATCGCTGCGCTGCAAGGTCTTCAGCAAGCAGGATCTGACGGCATCCTTCAGGTCTCCACCGGAGGTGCCGAGTACTGGTCAGGCGCGAGCGTAAAGTCCATGGCTATCGGAGCTCAGGCAATGGCTGCATTTATTCGCGAAGCGGCAAAGGGCTACGGAATAACAGTTGCACTTCACACCGATCACTGCGCCAAGCATCAGCTTGATGGTTTTGTTCGCCCGCTGTTAGAGATTTCTGCTGAGCGAGTCAAGAACGGGCAAGAGGCACTTTTCAATTCACACATGTGGGATGGCTCAGCCGTACCTCTTGGTGAGAACCTAGAAATTGCCAAAGAATTACTAGCTAAGACCAAAAACGTTGGATCAATTCTTGAGATTGAAGTTGGCGTCGTTGGCGGAGAAGAAGATGGCGTTGAGGGTGGAATGGGTGAGCACCTATTCACCACAGTTGAAGACGGTATGGCTACCGCAGAAGCCCTAGGTCTTGGAGAAAACGGTCGCTACATGACTGCGCTGACTTTCGGTAACGTTCACGGAAGCTATAAGCCAGGAAGTGTGCAGCTTCGCCCAGAACTACTTGATGAAATTCAAAAAGCAGTTGGCCAGAAGTATTCAAAGAACCTACCGTTTGACCTTGTATTCCACGGTGGATCTGGTTCAACTGCCAAGGAAATTTCAGACGCTGTTAGCTTCGGAGTTATCAAGATGAACATCGACACTGACACCCAGTACGCATTCACTAGGGCAATTGCAGGACACATGTTTGAAAACTACGACGGCGTGCTAAAAGTTGACGGCGAAGTCGGAAACAAGAAAACTTACGACCCTAGAGTCTGGGGCAAGCTAGCAGAGGCATCGATGGCTGCCCGTGTTGTTGAAGCCGCAGCCCAGTTGGGATCTGCTGGAAAGTCTGCGACGGCCTAAGTTGCGAGATCCGTTTTACGATAACGGCAATCCCAGATACACGGGAAAATTCAAGGACGGGCAGATGCACGGAGCTTGGAAGTTCTTTAGAAAAGACGGCTCGCTGATGCGAAGCGGAAAATTCAATCTTGGTAAGCAAATTGGTATTTGGACTACCTATGACCGCACCGGTCACCCGCACAAAGAAACAGACTTTGGCTCCTAGGAGCGCTTGACCTTATTGCTGGTGTCCTGGCCAGCACTCTTTAGGTCCTTGCGCAGCTCCTTTGGAAGCGAGAACTGGACGTCTTCTTCGGCGGTGGTGATTTCTTCTGGGCCCCCATAGCCTCGGTTAGCCAAGTACTCAAGAACTTCATCAACTAGCTCTTCCGGGGCAGATGCTCCAGAGGAGACGCCCACAGTCTCGACACCCTCGAACCAAGACTCTTGAATCTCGCTCGCGTAATCGATTCGGTAAGCAGCCTTGGCTCCGGCTTCTAAAGCAACCTCTACTAGGCGAACTGTATTCGAGGAGTTAGCAGATCCGACAACCAATACCAGATCAGATTCGGCTCCAACTTTTTTGATGGCGACCTGACGGTTCTGAGTGGCATAGCAAATGTCATCGCTTGGAGGGTTCTGCAAAGTTGGAAACTTCTCGCGAAGCTTCAAAACTGTTTCCATGGTTTCATCGACTGAAAGAGTTGTCTGAGATAGCCAAATGACTTTCTTCGGATCCTTTACCTTCGCGTTCGCTACGCCGTCTTTTCCATCGATTAGCTGAACGTGATCTGGCGCCTCGCCAGCGGTTCCTTCTACTTCCTCGTGGCCTTCGTGACCAATCAGCAGGATGTCATACTCTTCTTGAGCAAAGCGCTGGACCTCGCGGTGAACCTTTGTCACCAGTGGGCAAGTTGCATCAATGGTGTTTAGACCGCGTGCCTCTGATGCCTTAACTACAGCTGGGGAAACTCCATGCGCTGAGAAAACTAGAACCGAACCTTCTGGAACCTCATCAACCTCATTGACAAATATGGCGCCACGCTTTTCAAGACCTGTCACAACATGCTTGTTGTGAACAATTTCCTTGCGTACATAAACCGGGGCACCGTAGTGGTCAAGCGCCTTTTCAACCGCAATCACGGCTCGGTCAACACCGGCACAGTATCCCCTAGGGGCGGCCAGAAGGACGCGACGGGTCGCGGTATTGTTGATTTCGGTCACACACCAAGTCTACGAGAGATAATCAGCCCTCCCTAAGGAATAGCCATGTCGGAGAACCAATCAGGTGAATCCTCCGAATCCCGAGTATCCAGTGAGCAAACGCCCTGGTCGGTTGCGAATTTCACAAACACTCTAAAAGAGTGGATTACTCGACTTGGCAATGTCTGGGTAGAAGGACAGATCTCTCAAATCAGCCCTAAGAAGGACGTTTTCTTTGGAGAGCTAAGGGACCTGGTTGCCGATAAAGGCTTTTCAATTCACTCCCGCAGACCCGATGTGTTAGCTGCTGTCAGTGAGCTAACTGCTGGCGATCGAGTGGTTGCGCTGGTTCATCCAGATTTTTGGGAACGCTCTGGAAAAACCAGCATGGATGTCCTGGCAATTCGAAAAGTTGGTCTTGGTGAACTACTCGAGAGAATTGAGCGGCTGCGTCAACAACTTATCAAGGAAGGTCTCACCCTTCCCGAGCGCAAACAACCGCTTCCGTTTCTGCCTAACCTGATTGGTCTTATCACTGGGGCAAACAGTGATGCCGAAAAAGATGTTCTGCAAAACACTAAGGCGCGGTGGCCACAGGTGCGCTTTAAGGTTCAGCACACTCCGGTCCAGGGAGACAAAGCTGCTCCAGAAATCATCAAAGCTATTGAACTTCTAGACGCCGATCCAGAAGTAGATGTAATTGTCTTGGCACGAGGAGGCGGAAGCTTCCAAGATCTTTTGGTGTTCTCTGACGAGAAAGTTGTTAGAGCGGTAGCAAACTGTAAGACACCCATCGTTAGCGCGATAGGTCATGAAAATGATCGGCCACTTACTGACGAAGTTGCGGACGTTCGTGCATCAACCCCGACCGATGCAGCCAAGCTAATTGTTCCCGATGTAATCGAGGAGCGAAAGAAAATTGCTCAGGCCCTTGAGCGAATTGGTCTTAGGGTTGTTGGGTTTGTGCAGAACCAGATTGAGTTGATTTCTGGAATTCGCTCTCGTCCAATTCTTGCCAATCCCTTCACGTTGGTTGACGAAAGGGCTCTGCAGATCTCTCAGCTCGAACTTAGTCTTACTAGCCAGGTTCGAAACACTTTAGAAAAACAGCAGCTACTAGTTACTGGGCTGCGCGGACAGGTAAGAGCGCTCTCCCCCAAGTTAACCCTCGATAGGGGCTATGCGGTGGTGCGGGATGACAAGGGACACGTCCTGACTGAACCGAAGCAGGCTAAATCAGGTCAAAAGCTAAGAATCACCCTTGCTGGGGGCGATCTTGGGGCCACAGCAGATTGAAAGTAGGCTTGATACACAATGACTGAAAACAATAAAGACGTAGCGTCTATGAGTTACGAGCAGGCACGGGACGAACTA
>WLHO01000029.1 GCA_009702645.1 Actinomycetota bacterium
GCAAACCAGGCAACCAAATCTCGAAGGTATCGGTGAGATATCTCTTCGCAGACTGGTCAAGGAAGCGCTTCGTATGAGGCCAGCTCGAATTGTGGTTGGAGAGGTAAGGCAAGCAGAGAGCTTCGACCTCCTTATTGCGCTGAATTCCGGTTTACCTGGACTGTGCACTATCCACGCGAATTCTGCATCTGATGCAATTGCGAAACTGTGCACCTTGCCGCTGTTGGCTGGGAGCAATATAACTTCGGCATTCGTGAATCCCACGGTTGGTTCTTGCATTGATCTAGTAGTTCACTGCCGCATGCTCCCAACCGGTGAACGCGTTATTGAAGAAATAGCAAGTGTTAGCTGGAACCAGAGCACATCAACTATCGATGTTGTTGCGGTTGCGAAATGAGATCTCTTCGCCTGATGCTCGAGGCGGCGGGGCTTGCGAGATACTCCCCAGCCCAGGTTCTTATCCTCGTTATCTCTTCAGCGCTAGTTGTTGCCAGTTGGGTGCAGTTGAGCTTTGAGGTTATAGGTCTCACGATTTTTTGCGCTTTGGCAACAATTGGCACAAGCCTTGAAGCTTTGAGGCTCCGCGCACATAAAAGAAGTGAGCAGCTTGCAAAATTGTGGCCCGAAGTGCTCGATTCACTACAGTCGGCCTCAAGCAGCGGCTTTGGGATTGTTGATTCACTAGAGGCTGTTGCCAATAACGGGCCGCTCAGAATCCAACCGTTTTTTCAAGAGTTGGTTCAGCGCATTGACTCTGGATTTGGCATGGATCAGTCCTTGGATTGGCTCAAGTCGCAACTAGGACAAATACAGGCGGACAGATTTGTTGAATTGATTCGAATCGTTCACAAATCAGGCGGTGTTGGATACCTAGACTCATTGCGTTCTCAAGCCCTTCGGACAAGGGCTGAAATTGCACTCTGGGCGGAGCTTGATTCAAAACAGGGATGGGTGACAGGAACAGCCAAACTAGCAATTGCAGCACCTTGGATAGTTGTTGCAACTTTGGCAGCACGGCCTGAAAACGTTGCAATCTACAACACTGCAGAAGGAACGGGCGTCCTACTAATAGGGTTGCTGGTTTCACTGATTGCCTTTCGAATGGTTGGTTTGTTGGGTTCACTTTCTAAACCAGCAAGAGTGCTCACACAATGAATCTCGAATTCCTGTTTGCTGCGGTCTTCGGCCTTGGGGTCGGAGGATTACTTTCAAAGCTTCAGCAAACTAGCCAGAGCAACCTAGCTTTCCGTTTGAGCGTCAAACCTCTTGGGTCTAAACCTGCGATCAAAGGCAACTTTAAAACAGCGGGTTTTTTGCTACTCAATCAGGTTCGTTCGGAAAACTCATCGAAGCTAGAACGTGCGCTCTTTGAACTTCCAGAGATCATCGACTTACTGGTTGTGAGCCTGAGGGCAGGAAACGGAATCTATCGGAGCTTTGCAACAGTTATCCCACACTCCAGTGGAGCTTTAGCAGAGCAGCTCGCACGAGTCCTAAGAGCTGTTGAACTTGGAGCCGCCTTTGGAATCGAAATAAAACAAGTGTCAAAGGCGCTACCTCACCCGCAAGTATCGGAGTTTGTAAACAAGGTCTCACTCGCGCTTGAGAGAGGAACGCCCTTAGCCCAAATGCTTACTGAACAAGGGGTGAGCGTCCGGGAGGAAATCAAGAGTCGGCTCTTGAAGCAGGCCGGCAAGAACGAAACCAGAATGCTTATCCCACTAGTTTTTCTGATACTCCCGATCACGGTGCTGTTCGCCATATATCCAAGTCTTGAGCTATTGAATTTCGGATTCATCTAAAAAAGGAGAAAACAAATGATCAACAAGCAATTGCGCGACGAGACCGGTGATGTTCCGGGTTGGGTACTGATTACCCTGATGACAGCTGGGTTAGTTGTAGTGATGTGGTCCTTCGCAGGACCTGCCCTTCAGGGAGTATTTCAGCAGGCGATGAACCGTGTGGTCAGCTTCTAGCTCTGATGGGTCTGCCATCACTGATTTTATTTTGGTTGCATTCCCAATGTTGGCGATTTTTGTGGCCACCACATCCATAACTTTCGGCTCCTACGCCCGCGTGGTACTGCTTGATTCCACTATTGAAGGAGCAAGGTATGCAGCACTGGCCGATAAAAATATAGCTTCGGGAATAGAAAAGACCAAGAAATTAGTGGCTGCTGCGCTCGGGCCAGGATTGAGAGTGGATGTTTCTGGAAACCATTCCAGAATCGGCAGTGTTGAATCAGTGAAACTGGTGTCAACTTTGGGGCTTACTTTTTTCCCAGGAAGCAACCTATTGAGTGTCTCTTCGGTAGCCACGCGTGAAAACGAGTACTAACTTAGTCTCCGAGCAAGGCTCGGCGATCGTAGATCTAATCGGATTTGGTGTCATGCTTCAGATTCCGATTCTGATGTTTGCCACTTTTGCAGTTTCCACCCAGCAGCAAAGCTTCGCTGTGGAATCAATTGCAAGACACGCACTACGCGCTCATTCATTGTGGCCAGTGCGAGAAAGTACTCAAGCAGTTGCAGTAGAAATTGCAAAAGAGTTTGGAATTGCACCCGATCGAGTGATCTGGAATTTATGGTGCACTCCTAACCCAAACTGCCTGGAACCAAGCACCACCGCCCGCATTGAAGTCAGATATGGAGATCTAGTTGCGTATGCATCAACGCGATTCTGATCTAAATCAACAGGGTTCACTGGCACCTTTGGGAATAGGTTTGGCGATGCTGTCACTTACCTCAGTGCTAGCGATATTGGCTTCGGGAAGCTTGTATTTGACTGAGCGTCGACTAACGACCGTTGCTGAGTCAACCGCAATTGCAGTCTTGATTGACGCCAAAGGGGACCTGTCGCAGACTCTTACTCCTTTGGCCAGGCGCTGGCTCGATCAAGCTCCGCTAAACGGACTTCATCAAGTTGAACTAGTAGAAGCTTCTTCGGCTGATTTGCGAACAGTTCGAGTCAGGTTATGTAGTAGCTCAAAGCCGATATTTGCGAACTACATGTTTTCTGAAATTGGCAGAGTCTGCTCGGAGGCCTTGGCCCGGCGAGGTAGATAGCGGTGGGCCATAGCTGCCCCAATAATTCCCGCGCCTGTCAGAGTAAACATCGCAGTGGCTAGCCCGAAGACAGCTGTGGTGAGTGAGATAAGAATTGGCGTAGCTGCAACACCTGCATCTACCAAGAGTCGGTAGGAAGCCAAGAACTCGTTTCTTTCCCCCTTGGGCGCTAAGTCGGATCCGATTACCAGGATGATTCCGCTGCCAACTCCGTTGGCAAGTGACATTACAAGTGCCACGGCCAGAAAGGTAGTGGCATCAGTTGCCACAGTAAGAAGTGAGAAAGTAAAAGAAAGCCCGAGCAATGTTGGAAGAGCCGACCAGCGACGGCCGAATCGATCCATGATTTGTCCCGATGTGTAGGAAAGCGCAAGATCAAGTGCGCCTGCGATACCCATGTACAAGGCTGTAGCTGCTGGCGATAATCCGATGTGCAATGCCCAAAGCGGTAGTCCAACAATTCGTGCGGTGCGAAGCCCGCCCATGATCGCAGAAACCACACCGAGCGTGACAAGCTTTTTCGACTCTCGCTTTGCAACCATCCAAGTGGCTCCTGGCTTGGTTCCAGGAGTGTTTGGCATTAGATCGGGCTTTACAAACACCAATACCAGCGCTGCCAGAGCACAGAAGATAACGGCATTCCAGTAAACGGCTCGAACATCGAAGAGCGTTATAAGTAGTGCACCAATCATCGGACCGAAGAAGTGACCGGCTCTAAATACTCCGCCAAGAATTGAAAGCGATCTGGCGCGATGCGAGTAAGGAACTGCCTCAGTCAGAAACGAGTGCCTTGCCAGCGCAAACACCGAAACGCTGGCACCGAGCAGGAACATTCCAAGACCAAGCATCCACAGGCTTGTAGAAAGTAAAGATACGAAAACACCAACGCTTCCAACCGCTGCTGCAGACAGCATCGCTTTGCGTTCGCCGATTGAGTTGATCAGCCTTGCTGCAGGAATATCTGCTGCAAGGGTTCCAACCATCACTAAACCCGTGATGATTCCTGCGGTGGGAAGGCTAGCTCCGAGCGCTTGGGCACTGGCAGGAATGATTGGAAGCAGGCTGCCTTCACCGATGCCAAATAGCAGTGACGGGGTGAATACTGGAAAGCTCAAGCTCGAGATCTTGAAGTCCTTGGTGTTTGCAGGCACCTGACAATTATGCTCCTGACTTAGACTTGGAAAATCATGTCGGAACTAGATCTAGCAACTGAAATTAAGACGCTTCGGCAGCTGTTCGCAACCATAAAAGAGGTAATAGATCCCTCGGCACTGCAGGTTGAAGTGAATTCCTTGCGTGAGCAGGCTTCTGCTGGAAATTTGTGGGATGACCCAGAGCGTGCTTCCAAGATAACTTCGCAGTTATCCAGGTCTCAGGACAAGTTGGACATGATCGTATCGGTTGAAGCGCGAATCGATGACCTCGAAGTCTTGATTGAGATGGCAAACGATGCCTCTGACACTCAGACCAAAACTGAAGCCAAAAAAGAACTTGCCGACCTAGAAAAACTAGTTGGCGAACTTGAGATTCAAACCCTACTCAGCGGCGAGTACGACTCGAGGGCTGCGGTAATCACAATTCGAAGCGGTGCCGGCGGAGACGACGCGACAGACTTTGCCGAGATGCTGATGAGGATGTACATCCGATACTGCGAGCAGAAAAAGTATCCGGTTCAGGTTCTGGATATCTCCCACGCAGAAGGAGCCGGAATCAAATCCGCCACCTTTGAAGTCGATGCCCCATACGCCTACGGTTCCCTATCGGTTGAAGCCGGGACCCATCGCTTGGTGCGCATGAGTCCTTTCAACGCAGCTGGAAAACGTCAAACCTCATTTGCGGCTGTGGAAATTGTGCCCCTGGTTGAACAGACCGAAGCAATAGAAATCCCTGAATCTGATATTCGTGTAGATGTTTTCCGCTCTTCCGGTCCAGGTGGTCAATCTGTTAACACAACAGACTCCGCAGTGCGAATCACTCATATCCCAACCGGAACAGTCGTAAGTTGCCAGAACGAGAAGAGTCAGATTCAGAACAAACAAGCAGCTATGCGCGTTTTGCAGTCCCGGCTTTTAGAAGTGCGCAGGCGTGAAGAAGAAGCCACCAAAAAGCAATTGGCTGGAGATGTTAAAGCATCCTGGGGCGAGCAGATGCGAAGCTATGTGTTGGCTCCCTATCAAATGGTTAAAGACCTAAGAACTGAGTACGAAGAGAACAACCCTCAATCGGTATTTGATGGGGGACTCGATGGATTTATAGCCGCGGGAATCCGCTGGAGAATGCGCTCTCACGCTTAGGCTTGAGACACGATGATCAGCGTTCAAAATGTCACCAAAAAATACAAGGGAACTCCAAGACCTGCACTTGACCAGGTAAGCCTGGAGATTGAAAAAGGCGATTTCGTCTTTTTGGTTGGTGCTTCTGGTTCCGGTAAATCAAGCCTGATGAGGCTGATGCTTCGTGAAGACATTCCTAACAGTGGCTCAGTTCATGTGCTTGGTGAAAACCTAGTTGGCCTTCCAGCCCGTCGTGTTCCTTTCTTCCGCAGAAAGCTTGGAGTGGTGTTTCAGGATTTTAGACTTCTTCCAAACAAAACTGTCGCGCAGAACGTAGCTTTTAGTCTCGAGGTGATTGGAAAATCGCAGGGCTTTATCCAAGAAGCCGTCCCAGATGTATTGGGATTGGTGGGATTGGCCGAAAAAGCTGACCGTCTTCCAAGTGAACTTTCTGGTGGCGAGCAGCAGCGTGTTGCTTTAGCAAGGGCGATTGTTAACAAGCCAGCAATTTTGCTAGCGGATGAGCCAACTGGAAACTTGGACCCAACTACCAGTGAGGGAATCATGGCTTTGATTAACTCAATCAACTTAGCCGGCACCACAGTAGTGATGGCAACCCATGACCGCTCGATCGTTGACAAGATGCAGCGTCGAGTAGTTGAGCTAAGTCAAGGTCAAATCATTCGCGATCAAGCAAGCGGTGGCTACGGAGTTCGGGCTTAGTCATGCGATTTGGATTTATGTTCTCCGAGGTTGGCCAAGGGCTCCGCAGAAATATCGCGATGGTCATCAGCATTATTCTCGTGACGTTTATCTCTTTAACTTTTGTTGGAACCGCTTCGTTGCTGCAGCTTCAGATTGGCCAGATGAAAAACTACTGGTACGACAGAGCTCAGGTGGCAATTTATCTGTGTACCGATGTTTCTCCGGAGGCCACTTGTCCTAGGGGAGAAGCGTCAGAGGATGTGAAGACCGAAGTTCAGGAGAGACTTGATTCGCCTACCTTGACTCCATTTATCGAGGAGTATTACTTCGAAGATCACGATCAGGCTTATGCAAACTTCCAAGAGCAGTTTTCGGGAAATGCCGTTGCTCAGTATGTCCGAGCCGAGCAGCTGAACGAGACCTATTGGGTGAATCTATTTGACCCCAATCAGTCACAGATCATTACAGAAAGCTTCACCGGACTTGCAGGTGTTGAAGAGGTTCGTGACCAGCGCAGCTACCTTGATCAGATTTTCAACATTCTAAACATCGCTTCTCTGGCGGCTATTTCCATTGCGGCCCTGATGCTGGTATCCAGTGTGTTGCTTATTTCAACCACTATTCGACTATCCGCATTTTCCAGGCGGCGAGAACTTGGAATTATGCGACTGGTCGGTGCGAGCAACTTCTCGATTCAGCTGCCTTTCATTCTCGAGGGAGTGGTGGCAGCACTAATTGGAAGCTTGTTGTCTGCCGGAGCTGTTTTGGGCCTAGTGGCGTTCTTTGTTCAGGGGTTCCTAGCCGAAAGACTTCCTTTCACTAGCTTTGTGAGCCTTAGCGATGGCATGCTTGTAGTTCCGCTATTAATTGCGGCCGGCATCGTGTTGGCCGCAGTGGCTTCGAGTCTTGCGATTCGACGCTACTTAAAAATCTAGGAGTCGATCGTGCCGAGAGAGCGTGGCCAGCAAGTGGTGGCCACCAATCGTAAAGCCCGTCACGACTATCACATCGAAGATGTCTATGAAGCAGGCATTGTCCTAACCGGAACTGAAGTGAAGTCGTTGCGGGCCGGTCGCGCATCCCTGGTGGATGGATATGCAACCATCGAACGCGGTGAAGCTTGGCTTGAAAATGTTCACATCCCCGAGTACACCCAAGGCACTTGGACTAATCACTCCACTAGACGCAGACGCAAACTTTTGTTGAATCGAGTCGAGATCTACAAGCTGACCGGCAAAATCAAGGAATCTGGTTTTACACTTGTGCCGCTCTCTCTTTACTTCAAGGATGGTAAAGCCAAGGTCGAAATTGCATTGGCAAAGGGTAAGAAGGATTACGACAAGCGTCATTCTCTAAAGGAGCAACAAGATAAGAGAGAAGCCGCCAGGGCAGTGTCCACCAAGGGCAAAGAGTGGTAACCCTTCCTTTTGTCAGTTCGCCGCGATAGACTGAAAGACTGCCGAAAGGTAGTTTGAAAACTAAACATGGGGATGATCGGTTTCGACGGTTTTTGCAGAAACTGAATGAAGCGGGTCGAGAATGCAGAGTTATCTCGTTAACGTCCTCTGCAAACTATAGGTGCCAAATCTAAGAGC
>WLHO01000003.1 GCA_009702645.1 Actinomycetota bacterium
AGCGGTCTATCTGGAATCACGCGCTGTTCACCTGCCTGTTAGCACTCAATGGATCTGAGTGCCAATATTACCCGCAACTTGATGGCTTGGTCAGTTTGTTAATGTGCGAACAACGGCATCAGCCAGCAGTCGCCCCTTCAGAGACAACACCAACCTGCCTTTGAGAGCTTGTGGGCCTTCGATTAGCTCGTCGGCAATCAGCTGCGGGATGCGGGATTTAGCTCCAGGCTCGAGTTGATCAAGTTCGTCAATGCTCATTCCGGTTGCGGTTCTTGATTCAAGCAGCACTCTTTCGAGCTTGGCAGTGGATTCCGAAAGCTGCTCACGCCCTGCAGCTGGAGATACTGATTCTTCGAGTTTCTTGGAATAACTAAGTGGATGCTTCTGATTCCACCATCGAACCGATCCAAGGTGTGAATGAGCGCCAGGACCGTAGCCCCACCAGTCGTGGCCCATCCAATAAGCCAGGTTGTGTCTCGATTGCAAATTCTCAGACTTGGACCAGTTGCTGATTTCGTACCAGGTGTATCCAGCAGCAATCAAAAGCTTCTCTGTTAGCTCATACTTTTCGGCCTGCAGGTCTTCATCGACATCTGCTAGCTCGCCAGATTTAATCTGCCTAGCAAGCTTTGTTCCCGGCTCGACAATCAAAGAGTAGGCCGAGATGTGATCTGGTCCAAGAGAAATTGCCGCTTCTAGGCTTGTCTGCCACTGCGCAATTGTTTCACCGGGTGCGCCAAAGATAAGGTCCAGGGATGTTCCAAAGCCGAGGTCTTTGACTATCTCGAAAGCTTTCGAAACGTTCTCGGGATTATGGCTGCGCTCTAGAGTATCGAGAACGCTTTGAACCCCTGATTGCATGCCGATAGAGACCCGGTTGAAGCCTGCTTCTCTAAGTGCTGAAAACTTTTCAGTTGTGACAGTGTCGGGATTCGCTTCTGTGGTTATCTCGGCATTGTCTGTAAACCCAAAGGTCTGCTCGAGTGAATTGAGGATGTCAATTAAGTCTGTGGCTGGGAGCAGCGACGGGGTCCCACCTCCAAAAAAGACAGTGCTGAATTTTCTTGGCGCAACTTTGGATTGGTCCAGCACCTGGGCCGAAAAGCTAATCTCAGAAATCAGCGATGCAGCGTAATCACTTTGCTTGAGCGAGCCCAACTGGGTAGCAGTGTAGGTATTGAAATCGCAGTAACCACAGATGTCTTTACAAAAAGGTATGTGAACGTAGGCGTGGAAAGTTCTTGCATCGATGCCTGAAATCTCGGATGCGGAAAGCAACCCATTCTCGGGAGCTATATCTCCCTCTGGTAAAGGCCCGGCCATTTACTTGGCTTTCTTCTCGCCCTTTTTTTCGCCGTCTGAAGAAAGTGCGGCGATGAAGGCTTCTTGAGGAACCTCAACCCGTCCAACCATCTTCATGCGCTTCTTTCCTTCTTTTTGCTTCTCCAGAAGCTTGCGCTTACGAGAAATATCTCCTCCGTAGCACTTTGCCAAAACATCTTTTCTAACGGCGCGGATTGATTCTCTAGCAATGATTCGCGCTCCGATTGCTGCCTGAATTGGAACCTCAAACTGCTGCCTCGGAATCAACTCTCGAAGCTTGCCGGTGATCATCACACCATACGCATAGGCCTTGTCTTTGTGAACAATCGCACTAAAGGCATCGACCTGTTCGCCCTGCAACAAAAGATCTACCTTTACTAAATCTCCCTCGGCAAGACCGGCTTCTTCATAGTCCAAGGACGCGTATCCCTGAGTCTTACTTTTTAGCTGATCAAAGAAGTCAAAGACAATCTCAGCTAAAGGAAGTGTGTAGCGAAGCTGCACGCGATCTTCACCTAGGTATTGCATGTCAATCATCACACCGCGTCTGGTCTGGCAAAGATCCATGATGGTTCCCACATAATCCTTTGGCGCCAAAATGGTGGATCGAACCATAGGCTCAAGTACTTTCCTGATTTTTCCACCGGGGAATTCGCTTGGGTTTGTCACGGTGACTTCTTTACCGTCGTCAAGTGTGACTTCGTAAACCACGGAAGGAGCAGTTGCGATTAGCTCAAGGCCAAACTCCCGCTCGAGGCGCTCTGTCACAATTTCCAGGTGCAACAAACCTAGGAAACCGCAACGGAAACCAAACCCAAGAGCAACTGATGTTTCTGGTTCGTAAACTAACGCGGCATCTGAGAGCTTTAGCTTGTCGAGCGCTTCGCGAAGATCTGGGTAGTCGGAACCGTCGATTGGATAGACGCCAGAAAACACCATCGGCAACGGCTCTGAGTATCCAACCAATGCTTGGGTGGCAGGTTTGTTTACGGTTGTGACAGTGTCACCGACCTTGGATTGGCGAACATCCTTTACTCCAGTAATTAGGTAACCTACTTCACCCACCCCTAGACCTTGAGTTGGTTCTGGTTCCGGTGAACTAACTCCAATTTCTAAAAGCTCGTGAACTGCCCTGGTTGACATCATCTGAATCTTCTCGCGAGGAGAAAGGCTTCCATCAATCATTCGAACGTAGGTGACTACCCCTCGGTAGCTGTCATAAACCGAATCGAAGATCATCGCTCGAGCTGGTGCGTTTGGATCTCCTTGCGGGGCTGGAACTGTGGCTACGATTTTGTCGAGCAGCTCCCCGACCCCGATTCCAGTCTTTCCTGAAACGCGCAGGCAATCGGCAGGGTCTCCCCCGATTAGGTTTGCTAGTTCTTCGGCATACTTGTCCGGCTGGGCGGCTGGAAGGTCAATTTTGTTCAGTACAGGAATAATGGTGAGATCGTTTTCCATCGCAAGATACAAATTGGCGAGGGTTTGGGCTTCGATGCCCTGAGCGGCATCAACTAGCAGCACCGCACCTTCACAAGCCGCCAGTGATCTAGAAACTTCATAGGTGAAATCAACATGGCCCGGAGTGTCAATCATGTTCAGTGCAAAGACGTCTTTGCCAACAGCCCAAGGCATGCGAACGGCCTGGGATTTGATGGTGATTCCACGCTCGCGCTCGATGTCCATGCGATCTAGATACTGCGCCCGCATCGAACGGTCATCCACAACACCGGTTAGCTGAAGCATTCGGTCAGCCAAGGTTGATTTCCCATGGTCAATATGGGCGATGATGCAGAAGTTGCGCAGCTGCCCGGGAGGCGTCTTTGACGGCTCCAGCTTGGTTGTTGCGCGTGGCGACAAGGGCAGATCCTTATGGTGGGGGCTTGGGACTTAGCCTCCATTCTCGCACAAGCCCTCGCATCCGAAGCCGCTCCAGGTCCTGATCAACAGTTGCCTCTACTGCCAGCTAGCTAGTAAGCTAAAGCGGTTGGGTATCCCCAAAACGAAAGAAAAAAATGGCAAATATCAAGTCCCAGGTCAAGAGAATCTTGACCAACAAGAAGGCAACTGACCGCAACCGCGCCGTCAAGAGCGAGCTCAAGACTGCAATCCGTGCTGCCCGCGAGGCAACTACCGGTGGCGACAAGGCCGCAGCTGCTGCTGCAGTTTCTGCAGCTAACCGCAAGCTAGACAAGGCAGTTTCCAAGGGCGTCATTCACAAGAACCAGGCCGCTAACCGCAAGTCAGCTCTTGCTAAGAAGGCATCAGTCCTGAAGTAAAGATTTGTTTACTGAAAAACACCGAGGCCTTCTAGGTCTCGGTGTTTTTTTGTCCTCGGTTGGAAAGAAGCAAAACCAGCTTCTCGAGTGCAAAAACAGGATCTCTTTCCGCACCCTTTACTGCAGCATCAGCGGTGGCTACAGCCATAACGGCGTTTGCTAGACCTTCCTCGCTCCAGCCAGCTAAGTCCTTACGTGCACGATCTATCTGCCAAGGCTGGGCTCCAACTGTTGCCGCACTTGCGTACTTGTTTCCATAGACCTTGGCCATTAGTCGAACCTTCATTGCAAACGCTGCTACCACTGGAACTGGGTCCGAACCGGTTGTCAAAGCGTGCCTCAAAAGTGCGAGGGCTTCGGCGCTTTGGCCAGCAAGTGCTGCATCAGCGACCTTGAAGGCGTTGGTCTCAACTCTTCCGCCGTAATACTTATCAACAGTTGCTTCATCAATTGATTCTGACTGATCAACAAGTAGCTGCGAGCAGGCAGCGGCCAGCTCCGATAGGTCATCAGCAAATGCATCAGCCAGAGCCCTCAAGGCTCCAGGGGTTATCTTCCTGCCGGCAGCTGCAAATTCGGATTGGATGAAAGCTGCCTTGTCTGAGTCTTTCTTGATCTCGGCACAAGCAATCTCGACTGCAAAATCCGATGCGCGAATGGCGTCGATCAACTTCTTGCCTCTAACGCTTGAGGCGTTGTGACGCAAAACAATGGTGGTATCTGCACTTGGATCAGAAAGATAGCTCAAACCATCCTCGATAAGCGCATCCGAGCACTTCTCAAACCCTTCGATCAGAACAAGGCGTGGCTCCATAAACAGGGATGGGCTAGCAAGCGCTGTTAGTTGACCTGTGGCATAGTCACTGGCGAGTATCTCGTGAACTTCTAATCCTGCGTCAGATTTTTTCAGTGAGTCACGAATGGCACGTATTGCTCGATCGGCAACGTAGTCTTCGGGCCCAGAAACAAAAACAATAGGTGCCGGCTTGGCATCTCGCCAACTAACCTGCTTTGCTTTTCCCACGTGCCTAGCCTACTAACCGCTACCCGACCAGCTAATCGCACCACCAACAACAGATATTGCTAATGAGCCATGCTGATCGGTTCTTAGAACCTGAGAACCCGAGCGCCCCAGTAGATCTAGTAGTTGCTTTCCGGGGTGCCCATAGCCATTTTGCTCACCCACGGAGATTACGGCTAGTTCCGGTCGAAGGCTTTCGTGAAGCGCTGCTGACTGATCGTTTGAGCCGTGATGAGAAACTTTCAGAATCAGAGGTTTATCGGAGCGGCTAAGAATTCCTGTTGCGCTGTTTTTGATTCGCTGCTGGCCAGCTTCGCCTAGATCGCCAAGTAGCAGTAAGTCGTAATCAGGACTGCTAAATATCATCACAACAGAGGCATCATTTGAGTCTTTCGCCTCAGTGGCCTCTTTGGATGGGGCGAGGATTCGCCACGCAAATTCACCCAATTTCCCAGAGATTGTTGGCTCAGCAGTTATCAATCTGGCCTTTCGTTTAGCCAGCAGATCGAGAGCCTCCTTAGTGGCTGGCCTATCGTCTGGAAATCCCGAAATTATCGAGGTTGAAACTGTTCTATTCTCTATAGCTCCCCTGATTCCACCGACGTGATCAAAATCAAAGTGAGAAAGCACCAGAAGGTCGATTCGAGAAATTTTCAACTCCGCTAAGCATCTATTGATTAATTCGTCATCGGATCCCACATCTATAACCGCCGTTCGCCCTTGAGATTGGATAACGAAGGCATCGCCTTGACCAACATCACAGGCCACCAAAGTCCAGTTCCTAAGCGGCCAGGATTTTGGAAGAATTTCTGAAGCAGCTGGAACCGAGATAGTTGCAACAGCGACAACTACAAGTGCGCCGATACCAAGTTGCTTGATCCTGACCGAGTCCGACCGCAGCCAGGCCGCTACTGCGAATATCAGCAGAACACTGAGAATTGTGGCGGGCCAGCCAGTAGCCCAAGGAAAGTAAGCAACCGGCAATCCCGAAAAGAAGATTGCAACAGCTTCAATGACCCACGTCCCTAAAGACGCAACCCAAGAAACCATCGAAACCAGTGGTGGTGCAACTGGAGTTAGAACTAGCGCAATCATGCCAAGTACCGTGACCGGTGCAACCATGGGACCAGCCAGTAAGTTTGCAATCACGGAATAGGTAGGAAGACCTGGCTGAAGTTGCATCAGCAGCGGAAGGCAAAACAGCTGTGCCGCTAATGTCACAGAAAGTCCAAGTGCCAGCGGAACAGGCATTCGACTGGATAGCTTTTCGGCCATTGCCGGTGCCAACAATAAGATCCCGGCAGTTGCCAAAACTGATAGCCCGAACCCAAACTCAACTGCTAGCCAGGGATCCGCAACTAGCAAGATGATTGCCGCAATGGCTAGTGCGTTCAGGGCCCAAGTTCGGCGCCCAAGCGCGATCATCACAATCACGCTGGCCGCCATGACTCCGGCTCGCAAAACACTCGGATCAGGTCCAATCAACAAAACGTACAGTCCAAGTGCAGCAAGTGAAATGACAGTGCGTCCCGCGCGGCCAAACCTTAAGGACACTGCGATCAGATAGACCATTCCAACCACAATCGCGCAATTAGAGCCTGAGACCGCAACCAGATGAGTCAACGAAACAATCCGCATTTGCTCTTCAAGCTCTGGACTCAAGGCGCTGATTTCCCCAATTGCAAGACCCGCTACCAGGGTCTTGGAATCGGGGGTTAAGCCCGATAGGGATGCAACATAGTTTGCTCGAAGAGCATTCAGAATCCCTTGAGTGTTTTCAGGAGCTGAAACAACCTCAATAGCCGATAGTGGTTTGACTAAATACGCATCTCTTGAGTTTCGACCTGCGGGTTCAAACTTGCCTTCAAAACTTACAGTGACTCCGCGAGCAAGCTCTGCTCCGTCGTAGATGAGATACCCGCGTCCATCGACCTGGTTGCCATCTATGGATCTAAGAAATACCGCAACTCCAAACACGGGTTCCCGATCAAAGTTTTGAAAAATCTCTTTCGGGCGATTTAGAACCTCCAACTCAACTGTGGCTTTTGTTTTCGCCTCGGCGAGTTCCACAAGCCAAGCTGGCTTAGTGAGTTCTGTCTGCAACCATAGGGATAATCCACCCAGCACCAAAGCTGCGCCTAAAAGTGCAGCTAGTGCCCGCCTAGCCTCGCCAACCAATACGGTCGCGAAAAACATCAGCAAGCCAAGACCAAGCGGAATCCAAACCGGCCACGTCTCGAAAGCAGTAAAGAGGGCAAGAATTGCCCACAACCCCAAGCCCGCGAGAGTAAGGGTCACAACGTGATCAAATCAGCAAACCCGGAAAAAATTGAATCTCCTATACCGCTGACGTTTAGTAAATCCTCTTTGGCCTTGAACCCGCCATTTGCGTCACGGTAAGCAATTATTCGTGCTGATAGTGCGGGGCCAATTCCGGGAAGCTCTTCAAGTTGTTCCGCCGTGGCACGATTAATACTGATCAACCCTCCAGGTGCAGCCCCACCAGTTTCGGCAACGTCACCAATTTTGTAGACAACAACCTGCTCTCCATCTGAGAGCTCTCTGGCCAAGTTCACGCTCGAGTTATCCGCTTGGTCTGTCAGACCCCCAGCAGCAAAGACAGCATCAACCAGACGAGCACCTAAAGGAAGTTGGTACATCCCTGGGGATGCAACCTCACCAACGATGTGCACATAGAGGTACTGTTCGAACGACTCCGTTTCACTTCCGGGTTCGGTCACTTCAAACTCCCCCGCGGGTGCCTCCGGTCTATTCACAGCAACCAGAACAAGTGACACAACTGCGACAAGAGCAGCCAGAGCTAAAAGTAGCTGCTTTGAAACTTTTTGATCACCCGAGAGCGCAGAAATAAGCTGCTGCTTGAGCCAGTCCATAGCCCAAAGATAAATTGAATGCGAAGCTTCAGAAAGTGCCTGTGTCTAATCTGTGTAAAAGAATTTACGCAGTTGCGATGTTTACAAGCTTTGGTGCCCGCACAATAACGTTCTTGATTTGCTTTCCGGCCAAGGCATTTTGTACGTTAACCGACGCCATTGCCAACGCCTCCAGCTCAGCTTCAGAAATGGATGAGGAAACCTCAAACTTGTCCCGGAGTTTGCCATCGACTTGAACTACAGCGGTCAAGCTATCTCTAACCAGCAAGCTTGCAATTGGTTCCGCAAAACCAGCCAATGCAACGGCTGGCTTGTGGCCAAGTAGCTGCCACATATCTTCTGCGGTGTAGGGAGCGAACAAGCTAAGCGCCTTTGCAACGGTTTCAGCCGCCTCACGAACAGCTGGATCTGAGCCACCGGCTGAGCCATCAATAGCTTTTCGCAAAGCGTTTACCAATTCCATGATCTTGGCAACACCCACGTTGAATTTGAATGATTCGATCTGCTCAGGAAACTCCTTCAAGAACAGATGTGTTGCCCTTCGAAGATCGTTATCCCCGGTTGCAAAATCCACACCAGGCTGGCTTGTGACATCCTTTGCGCATCTCCAAGCACGGGCTAAGAACTTCGCGCTAGCGGCCGGGGAAACATCAGCCCAGTCGATATCGTCTTCTGGAGGGCCAGCAAAAGCCATTGTTAGACGCACAGCATCTACGCCGTGCTCATCTAGCTGCTCGGAAAGTCGAACAAGGTTGCCGCGAGATTTACTCATCGCCGAGCCATTCATCAAAACCATGCCCTGGTTCAAAAGTCTGGTGAAGGGCTCTTCAAATTCAACGTGACCCAGATCGTGAAGCACCTTTGTGAAAAAGCGTGCATAAAGAAGGTGCAAGATAGCGTGAGTGACTCCACCGACATACTGATCAACCGGAGCCCACTTCTTGGCTTCATCTTTAGGAAATGCCTCTGTGTCTGAGTTTGGAGAGAGGAACCGTAGGAAATACCAAGAGGAATCCACGAATGTGTCCATGGTGTCGGTATCGCGCTTAGCGGCTTGTCCACACTTCGGGCAAGTGACATTCACCCAATCGCTTGCTCCCCCAAGTGGAGAAGTGCCCTTAGGGGAAAGATCCAATCCTTTGGCATCAGGAAGTTTGATTGGAAGCTCACTAGCTGGAACCGGAACCTCGCCACAAGTTTCGCAATGAACAATTGGAATCGGGGTGCCCCAGTAGCGCTGACGGGAAATCAACCAGTCACGTAGCCTGAAATTCTTGGCTTTTTTGCCAAGTCCTTTGGCCGCCAGTGTCTCAGTAATTTTTGCAATTGCTTCAATCTTTTTTAGCCCATTGAGCTCACCGGAATTGACCATCACGCCATCGCCAGTAGTTGCAACACCAGACACAGAAGGATCATCTTCGCCGGTATCGACAACTACCTGAACTGGCAAATTGTTCTGGCGAGCAAAATCTAGATCGCGCTGGTCGTGCGCTGGAACGGCCATGATTGCACCGGTTCCATAATCAGCAAGTACATAATCAGCAGCCCAAATTGGAAGCTTCTCACCGTTTACTGGATTGATTGCGAATCTGCCAAGATCGATGCCACGCTTTGGTCTATCGGTTGCAAGTCGATCGATGTCGTTGGTTTTTTTGGTCTCTTCCAAAAAGTCCTGGAACTTGATTCGCACCTCTGGTGCTGCCTCGGAAGCTAACTCTGCCGCTAAGTCAGAATCGGCTGCTACGACCATGAAGGTTGCACCGAACAAAGTGTCAGGGCGGGTTGTGTAAACCTCGATTGGGTTTTTTCTTCCTTCAATCTCGAACTTGACCTCTGCACCGTAGGATCTTCCAATCCAATTGCGCTGCATAGTCAACACCTTCGCAGGCCAAGCTCCCTCGAGAGTGTCCAGATCATCAAGCAGTCTGTCTGCGTAGTCGGTGACCTTGAAATACCACTGAGTAAGGGCTTTCTTCGTGACGGCTGTGTCACATCTTTCACAAAGACCCTGCACAACTTGCTCGTTGGCAAGCACGGTTTGACAGGACGGGCACCAGTTAACGTTGGAGTTTTTTCGGTAAGCCAAACCTTTGTTGTAAAACTCAAGGAACAACCACTGGTTCCACTTGTAGTACTCAGGATCTGAAGTAATAAGTACTCGGTCCCAGTCAAAGCTGCAGGCATACCTGCGCATAGAGGCTTTTTGCTGAGCGATGTTGTCGTAGGTCCAGCCCCGAGGATCGAGTCCTCGCTTGATGGCAGCGTTTTCGGCTGGCAGGCCAAAAGAGTCCCAACCAATTGGGTGCATAACGTTGAAACCTTTTTGGACCCAGTACCTGGCAATCACATCGCCTAGAGCGTAAGCCTCTGCATGACCCATGTGCAGATCCCCTGAAGGGTACGGAAACATATCCAGCACATACTTCTTGGGTCTTTTATCGTCTGGCTTACCAGAATCAAAAGGCTTTAGTTCGTCCCAAACCGGCAGCCACTTATCCGTTAACGCCTTAGCGTCAAACTGAACTGGCTCGGTGGACAAGTTAAGGCTCCTAAAAATTGCAGATAATCCTTTGGCAAGGTTACCAAGGCTTAGGGTTTGGAATTACTTTCTTGAAGGCGGCCACAGTGTTATCACTGCGGTAAGAACCGCCCAGCCAAGGGGAATCATGCCTAATCGGTCAGACCCCTGCCAGGCAATAACAGCTAGCAGGCTTAGTGCAACTGAGGCACCCAGTGGCCAGTATTTCGAGATCTTGTTTTTTCGAGCAAGCACAGCAAGTACAACCGAAGCTGCGCCAATCACAATTAGTCCAAGCAGGATGCCCGTGACAAGTAGTGCTAGATCTTCCATATCAGTTGCCTTCTAAAGCTCTAAGTAGCGCCTTGGATTTGAGCATAGTTTCTTCAAACTCACTCGCTGGATCTGAATCAATGGTGATTCCTCCCCCAACTCCCAAACTTGCTGAGTTTCCTTCAAAAACTAGTGTTCTGATTGTCATCCCGAAATCAGCTGAGCCGTCAAAACCTAAGTATCCAAAAGCACCGGAGTAAATATCCCGCGGAGAGGCTTCAAGCTCTTTCAAAATCTCAACAGCTCTAATCTTTGGTGCTCCAGTCATCGAGCCTGCTGGGAAACAGGCTGCCAGCGCACTGGTCGCGCTCTGACCGGCTCTCAGAGTTCCCGTCACGGTACTAACTAGCTGATGTACTGTTGCGTAGCTTTCGATGTCAAAGAGTTTTTCAACCACGATTGAATCTGACTCACAAACGCGGCCTAAATCGTTTCTCATCAGATCGACAATCATCAGGTTTTCGGCGCGCTCTTTCTCGTTGTTCACCAGCTCGTCTGCAATCTGGGCATCCTCTGCTAGATCTTTAGACCTTGGCCTAGTTCCCTTGATTGGTTTTGATGAGACTTTGCCGCTTGCGGAAACCTTCAAGAACTGTTCGGGAGATGAGCTCACAATCTCAACATCCCCAAGCTTTAGATAACCTCCGTATGGTGCGGGGTTTGATTCGCGCAAGGAAAGAAAGGTCTTGAGAGCATCGGCGTCGTGCTCAATGGAAATCTGGTTGGTAAGGCACAGCTGAAAAACATCCCCGGTCTTGATGTGCTCCTTGGCTCTTTGGATTAGCTCCAAATAGCTCTGCTTTGAGTGTCGAAGACTGCTGGAGATAAGTTTCGGTTGCTTGGTTTTTTGTTTATACGCGGCAACTTCCCCGCCTACCAAGGTAAGTCGCAGTAGCGCTGCTCGATACCAGTTCACAAACTCGTCACGGGTTTCAAATAGACCTATGAAGTACATGCTCTTGGTTGAGTGATCAAAGACCATTGCCCGGTCCACAATCATGAACTGGGACTTTGGATGAATGCCAGCGTTGCCTTCATCGCCTAGTTCATATCCCAAATACCCCACTAGCCCTGGCCTAAAACTAAAAGGAATCTGCTCGTCGGGAAGCGAAACAAGCTCTTGGTTGATAGCGCCCAAGTGCTCGCTTGCGAGCGCGAAGGCCTCATCTTCCGCTTTTATGACTGAGCCTGCGGATCCGATTATCGAAACCGGTTCGTCTTGGTTAGTTGATCTATCCAGCCAGAATGCATTTGGGTCTTTGGAGTGCATGGCTAGAAAGGCATCGCCTGGGTTTACCCAGCCGCGAAGCTTTTCTATCTCTAGACGCAAAGTAGCTCACCTAATCGGGGTTTGTTGAAAATCGCTTCTGGAAATGCTCGTAATCTATAGATTAGAGCAAGGTCGACCTGGAGGATTTTGATGAGCGTTCTGGGAGATTTCTATCGCCTAGAAGCTGGCGAGCTAAAGCCGGTTATTGAATCTTTCTCTGATGTGCAACTGAAGGTTGCCGACTCCTGGCTTGTAGACGATGGTCGCGTTAGATCTTTAGGCGCTCACTTTGAACGTTTCGGGTCTTGGGTCACGAGTGAAGATGCCGAACAGGGTCAGTACTTACCGGGCTTTTTTGCCGAGATTAGGCGCTTGCTTCCAAGGATCGGGCGTTGGTTTCCGCGTATGGAGTATCACGCTGAGCAGCCTTCAAACCTTCGGCTCTATCTTCGGCTTCGCGAAGCGCCGGCGAAGATGGAATCTGTTTCACTCTGGAGCTACCCAGAGCCTGATCCTCGTGTTTGTCCTTCCATTAAGGGCCCCGACTTATCTTTGTGTCAGCAACTAAGGCGCCATGCCAACATGAACGGTGCTGATGAAGCTGTCATTACAAACTCCAAGGGTTTTGTCGCAGAGGGCGCTCTTAGTGCGTTGGTGTGGTGGCGAGGGGATGTGCTTTGCTCCTCGGATGATCAAACTAATTGGCTGCCTTCGATAACACGTGATGAGGTGCTCTCCATTGCATCCCAAATGGGTTATGAGGTGAGGCTTGAAAACGTCAAGCCTGAAGAGATAGCCAGATTGCCTATTTGGGCACTTAGTTCCCTAAATGGCATCATGCCGGTTCGCTCATGGGTTGGAATTGCCGATGAGCTACCTGAATCGGTGAATCTAGAGGCGTTCTCAAAGCGCCTAAAGCTGCTTAGTACACAGCTGGACTAAAGCTAACCATCAGGGTTTTCTCACCCTTTTCGTGGGATGATTTTCATGTGAATGAAATTCTGGACTGGTTGCTTGCTGGAGTATCCGGCATTGACCCGTTCTGGCGTAACTTCTTTGCAGGTCTTGCCATCATGCTCGAAACCTCTTTGTTTATCGGGCTGATTGTTCCTGGTGACACTGTGGTCCTGGTTGCCTCCACAGGGGTAGCTGACTTGCCGGACTTCTTCTGGTTGGTAGGGGCAGTCCTAATTGGATCGATGATCGGTGAAACCATTGGTTTCTCGATTGGAAGACTCTTTGGGGCAAGGATTAGAGCCTCAAAGCTAGGCCAGCGCTTTGGTGAAGAGAACTGGAAGCGAGCCGATATCTTCGTTGAAAAGCGCGGCGGGCCAGCAGTTGCAATCTCACGATTCCTGCCAGTTCTTCACTCGCTGGTGCCAGTGGTGGCTGGGGCCACGACCATGCGCTACAAAACCTTCATTGTCTGGACCTTCGGGGCTTGCCTGGTCTGGGCTAGCACCTACGTTGGCATTGGCTACATTGCCAAGGCCAGCTACCAAGAGGTTGCCTCCAACTTCAAATTTGGTGCCCTAGCCTTTGTTGGAATCCTTGCCATCTTCATCCTGATTATTCACTTTGCTAAGACCAAGATCTCCAAGGTTGCTGACCAGATGATCGATGAAGAGATCCAAAAAACCAACAAATAACTGCCCTTCAGGCTCGATTTTCCTTTGTCGGTCGATAGCCATACACTAATGATTATTCGAACACTTGTTCGAATAATTAGCCGTTTATGGGGAAGATTCATGATTGCAGTCGACGAAAACGTCAAAGTGCTAACCAACCGGGCCGGAGAGCCAGTTCGCTTCAGCTGGCGAAATGGCAGCTACCAGGTCACCTCACGCCCAGAGCGCTGGTATTCCAGAAAGTCCTGGTGGCTAGAAGCAAGCCGCGCTCAGCGTGGCATCGGATCAGAGGTTTTAGAAGTTGAGATGTGGCGCATCACTGCCAGCAAAGGAATCAGCTCCCCCAGTGAATTTGAGCTTCTTCACAGTCAGACAAATGACCGCTGGCAATTGGTTCGAATCTTTGGCTAAGTATGTCCTTTACTCACCTAAACGTCTGCTCTGCTTACTCGTTTCATTTTGGAACCGCTAAGCCTGATCAGCTTGCGCAAGCTGCGGCAAGCTTTGGTCAGGATGCACTAGCGATAACCGACCTGAACGGTCTTTACGGAGCGGTGAAACATATCGGGTCGTGCCTAGATAAAAACATCAGTCCAATAGTTGGAGTCCGACTACAGGTTCAAAACCGCGGGACAGTAACAATTCTTGCTCGAGGACACAACAAAGGATCTGGCTGGGCTGCTATTTGCAAAATAGTTTCCAAGGCTCAAAGCAAATCAAAAAAAGAAATAGTTATATCTGAAAAAGATTTAGCTGAGCTGGTAGCAACCGATGGTAAACCCAACTGCACCATCTTGCTTGGGCCCGACTCTGATTTTGGTCAAGCGGTTATAGGCTCCAACGCCACTAACTCCGCTAAGTCGCTATTAGCCTGGCAAGAACTAATTCCTAACAGTGAGTGCCTAAGAGTAGAGATTGTCTCTCACTTAACTGAGCCTGGAACAAACTACTCAACCCTGCAGGCTAGACGAATGCTCCAACTGGCTCTAACAGTTGGCGTTAGCCCTGTTATAACAAACGCGGTCCGCTACCTAGAACCAGATGATGCACTGACCGGAGATGTTTTAGATGCCGCAAGGCACCTAGAACCGCTGGGGATCTTTACTCCTCAACCCAATGCCCAGGCTTGGCTCAAACCAGAATCTCTAATGAAACAACTCGCCGTTGAGATAGCGCAGAGCCAAGAGTTAGCAGTAACCCTTCTAAAAAACACCGAGGATCTGGCAAATAGCCTTCGGCTTGATCCAGTTAGCGACTGCGACTGGTCAAGGCCGAAAACTCCTGAGAAATCAGCCCTAGGAATTGAAGGAAATCCTTTTGAGGTGCTCTGGCAAAAAGCTCACGCTGGCATTAGCTGGCGCTACCCAAATCTTTCAGAAGACAAGCTGCTTCCGGTTAGACATCGCCTGCATCAAGAGCTAATAACAATCAACAAGCTGGGCTTTGCAACCTACTTCCTAACTGTTGCCGACGTTGCTCAAATGATTAGAGACATGCGGATTAGAACTGCAGCCCGAGGCTCAGGTGCTGGGTCACTAACGAATTACCTGCTGGGAATCAGTGGGGTAGATCCTATTGAGCACGATCTGCTGTTTGAGAGATTTCTAAGTACCGAGCGATCCAGCCTTCCCGATATCGATATCGATGTGGAATCCGCCAGAAGGCATGATATTTATCGAGCCATCTTTAAGCGCTACGGCGGCAATCGAGTCACGCTGCTTTCCATGCAGTCCACCTACCGCGGTCGAGGAGCAGTTCGAGATGGCGGCTTGGCACTTGGCTTTGAAGAAGATCAGATTGATGAGATAGCAAAAAGCATCTGGCGCTTCAGTGCTAGAAACTTCCGGGGAATGCTGGGGCAAAAACCTGAACTTAAAAAACTAGCCCAGCAGGTTGAGCACGATCGCAGACTGAACTTGCTGGTTGATATAACTGAACGTCTCGATAGATTGCCTAGACACATATCGATGCACCCCTGCGGTGTGATTCTGGGAAATGAGAACCTTCTTTCTTTGACTCCGGTTGAGCCAAGCGGTTTGGGTCTTCCCATGAGCCAATTCGATAAAGACGATATGGACCCGATGGGAATGCTCAAGCTGGACATTCTTGGAGTTCGGATGCAATCCAGCATGGCCTACGCAATCAGGGAAATAGAACGTGTCTCGGGCAAAACAATTGATCTTGACTCAATACCTCGCGACGATAAGGAAACCTTCAGGCAAATTAGAACCACCAACACTCTGGGCGTTTTTCAAATTGAAAGCCCGGGTCAGCGTGAGCTAACTGGAAAACACCAGCCGACTGAGTTCAATGACCTAACTATTCAGATTTCACTGTTTAGACCAGGTCCAATGAAAGGCAACATGATTGCCCCGTACTTAGATGGCCGGCACGGTTTTGTGAAGCCCGACCTGATTCATCCAGACCTGGCGCCAATCCTGAAATCAACTCAAGGGGTTGTGATTTTCCACGAGCAAGTGCTCAAGATTCTGAATGTAATGACTGGGTGCTCTCTTGCCAAGGCGGATGAGCTTAGAAGAAGCCTCGAAAAAAACCAGCGCCACGTTGAGGGATTCTTTAGGCAAAGCGCAACAAAGCGCGGTTATTCAAAAGCAATTGTTGATCGGATTTGGAGCGTTCTCGAGGGCTTTGGAAGCTTCGGGTTCTGTAAGGCGCACGGTGCTGCCTTTGCCCTTCCCACCTACCAAAGTGCTTGGCTCAAAACCCACTACCCCACTGAGTTCCTGGCAGGTCTATTCACACACGACCCCGGGATGTATCCGAAGCGACTACTACTGTCAGAGGCCCGAAGGCTGGGGGTGAAGATACTTCCACTTGATGTAAACAAATCAAAAGATGAGTACCTGGTTGAACAAACCATCGACGGTACGGGCATCCGCATGGCAATTACTGATCTGCATGGAATATCAAATTCAGAAATCTCTCGAATCATCAAACAAGCTCCGTTTGTTGATTTGGCAGATTTTTACCTGCGGGCATCACCCTCCAGGGCAACAATCAAGCGCTTAGCTTTGGTTGGAGCACTCGATGAGTTGGCCGGCGGCTCGAACGAGCACACCAGAGGAGATGTCCTAGAGCGAGTGCGTCAGCTGACAGCCCTGAAGGCCAAACCGAAGCTTGATCAAAATCAGCCGATGCTTGATTTTGAAGCAACAGAGCAAATGCCCTCTGGCTTTTCCGATATCTCATCCGCTGGACAAATTCAAGCCGAGCTTGACCTACTGGGCATGGATGTCACAGATCATCAACTGGCTAAGTATCAACCGATGCTTGATCAGATGGGTGTTGTTAGATCCAGTGAGCTGGTGTCACTCAGGTCAAAAACTGATGTACTGATAGCAGGAGTTAGGGTTGCAACCCAAAGTCCTCCGATGCGATCGGGTAAGCGAGTGGTGTTTATTACTCTCGATGATGGCACCGGTTGCAGCGACGCTACCTTCTTTGATGAGGCTCAGACCAGATCCAGTGGAGTGCTATTCAACACCAAGCTGCTGTTGATTTCAGGCAAGACAAGGCGCACTGGGGTAAAGGGGGTTTCGATAATGGCCGAAAACGCCTGGGACCTCAATCAGCTCTGGCGAGAGTATCGCCAGAAAAACCAACTAGTTGCGGTTGAAAATTGACAGCAGTCGAAGAATCTCGACGTAAAGCCAAATAAGAGTCACGGCAAGACCGAAGGCTGCACGCCACTCCATCTCAACTGGCCACTTGTCACGAGAACCAACCATGATGGTTTCAAAATCTAGGTTCAAAGTGAAAGCAGCAAGACCCGCACCAACTAGTCCGGCTAGCCAACCAAAAGCGGAGCCATAGACGCCAGCGCCACCAGTGATGAGAACAAATCCAATGTTGATTACAGCAAAGATCATGTAACCAACAATTGCGAAGGTCATGATTCTGGTGAATCTGGCGTCAACCTTGATCCAGCCAAAGCGGTAGGCGGCAAACATTGCACCAGCGGTAGTAAGAGTTGCCAAAACTGCCGACTGAACAATTCCTGGGTACATTGACTCGAACATTGCAGAGATTCCACCAAGGAATACTCCCTCAACGGCTGCGTAAGCCACGATTACCGCAGGCATTACCTTCTTTGAGAAAGTGATCCA
>WLHO01000030.1 GCA_009702645.1 Actinomycetota bacterium
CACTTAGAGGCTTGGCAGGATTTGCTTTGCATGATGTCTGGCCTTCCACCTGAATCTGGAATCAGCAGAATCTAATTGTCCGAATCTCCCGTAGCTCCAGAACCTCAAGAGCTTCCGCTTCTGCAAAATCCGCGCGCTAATGTTCACTTCATTACCAATCAAAGCCAACTTGCCGATGTCGTTGCCACCCTTGCATCCTCCAAAGGTTCGATTGCGATTGACGCCGAGCGGGCATCGGGATTCAAATACTCTCAGCGTGCCTATCTGGTTCAACTCAGGGCTGCCGACACAGATATCTTCCTCATCGATCCAGTTGCCACAGCTGAAACAGTTTCTTCAAAAGAATTTGCTGAACTGGCTTCACTCATGAAAGATCGGGAATGGATTCTTCATGCCGCAACTCAAGATTTGCCCTGTCTAAATGAGATTGGGTTGTATCCAGGAGCCATATTCGATACCGAACTTGCTGGAAGGCTCGCTGGTCAGCCACGTGTTGGTCTAGGTGCACTCACCGAATCACTTCTAAAGTTTCGTCTTGCCAAGGAGCACTCAGCTGCAGATTGGAGCACCAGGCCGCTACCTGATGCTTGGTTGAACTACGCAGCGCTTGATGTTGATGTGCTTCACGAATTAAAAACTGAAGTAGAGAAGATTCTTTCGCAACAAGGCAAGCTCGAATGGGCTAAGCAGGAGTTTGACGCTCTATTGAGTTTTAGACCCAAACCTCAAAAGTTAGATCGATGGCGCGGCATAACAGGACTGCATAAAGTCCAAGATCGCTCCTCTCTCGAAATTGTCCGGCAGCTGTGGCTATCCAGAGAAGCTCTTGCGCAAAAGATGGACGTTGCACCTGGACGACTGATTCCTGATTCTTCGATTCTGGTGGCCGCTAACGAAAAGCCAAAGACCAGACCTGAGCTTGCGGCCATGAAATCGTTTTCTGGACGTGCCAGTAGGTCTTACTTAGACACCTGGTGGGAAGCAATTCAGTCGGCACATAAATCAACAGAACTTCCAGCTTTGAAGCCTGAAAAGACCGACGCTCTGCCGAATCACCGAAACTGGATCAATAAATTTCCTGAAGCAGACCGAAGGCTAAAGTACGCAAAAGCCTCCCTGGTTGAGTTATCGGAGAAGAAGCTAGTCCCGCTAGAGAACTTGTTAACTCCAGAACTTCTTCGTCAAGTTAGCTTTACGCCACCAGAGAATCTAACAGTCCAGACGCTTTCCGAGAAGTTGATTCAGCTTGGAGCTAGGCCATGGCAGATTGAACTAACGGCGGGACTGATTGTGGAAGCTTTTAATCTCGCTGAGACAGCTCCGGCCGATCCGTCAACGGTGAATCTCCCGGAACCGGACGAGCATGAGGAACTCTAGAGCCTAGAACTTGCGCGACTATTTCCCTGGAAATACTTTGTGCGGTAAGACCCACTCGCTCAAGAATCTCATTTCTGGATGCGTGCTCCAAGAACTCATCAGGAAGACCAATTTCGCTCAAGGCTGTGTCGATCTGTGCTGCGCGAAGATCTTGCCTGACTCGGGTTCCAATACCGCCGACGCGAATACCGTCTTCAATTGTGACAACCAATCGATGCTCTGCAGCCATCTTTACAATCGAGCCCGGAACAGGAATCACCCATCTCGGATCAACAACTGTTGCACCGATGCCCTGATCGGCGAGCATCTTGGCCACTTGAATTCCAGTTTCCGCCATTGCGCCAACGGTCAAGATAAGAACATCCTTGGCTGCGCTTTCGTAAATTACATCGACCCCATCTTCGAGTCTTCTGAGTGCTGGAAGATCGTTAGCAACGGTTCCCTTCGAGAAGCGAACCACTGTAGGAGCATCGTCAATGGCAACCGCTTCAGCCAGTTGCTCTTTGAGTCTTGCTTCATCGCGCGGTGACGCAATCCGGATACCCGGCACAATCTGCAACATTGCAAGATCCCACATTCCGTGGTGGCTTGCGCCATCCGGTCCCGTGACACCGGCACGGTCAAGTACAAAAGTGACCCCTGCCTTGTGCAGTGCCACATCCATAAGCACCTGATCAAAGGCACGGTTCATGAATGTGGCGTAGACGGCCACCACTGGATGCAGGCCACCAAAAGCCATACCTGCTGATGATGCAACCGCGTGCTGTTCGGCGATACCAACGTCAAAAACTCGATCTGGATACTTAGCCGCAAATTTGTGCATTCCAACTGGAATCAGCATGGCTGCGGTGATGCCAACCACAGACTGGTTGCGATCTGCTATCTCAACGATTTCGTCAGAAAAAACTGAAGTCCAGCTTTTCTTACCCGAAGCCTCGATGGATACTCCAGTATCGGGATCAATTTGCCCAACTGCGTGAAATTGATCAGCCTCGTCGCTAACCGCTGGGTCGTAACCTTTGCCTTTTTGTGTGATGGCGTGAACAATAACTGGGTTGGCGTACTTCTTTGCCTGCTGAAGCGCAGCCTCCATAGCGTGAAGATCGTGTCCATCAACTGGTCCGATGTACTTCAGGTCAAGGTTTGGAAACATTCCCTTGGGTGCGAAGGATCCAAGCAATCCCTTACCTGCTCCACGCAAAGTGGAGTAGGCCATACGACCAACAGTTCCAAACTTGAAAAACACCTTCTTGCTGAATCTGTAAAGACGTCGATAGAACTTCTCCGTACGAATACCGTTTAGATACCTAGCAAGACCGCCGATTGTCGGAGCGTATGAACGACCGTTGTCATTGACAACAATCACTAGCTTTCGGTCGTTATCGTCGGTGATATTGTTTAGCGCTTCCCAGGTCATACCTCCGGTCAGTGCGCCATCTCCAACAACTGCGATCACGTAGCGATCGTTTTGCTCAGTGAGCTTGTAGGCCTTGGCAATTCCGTCGGCCCAGGAAAGAGAGGAAGAAGCGTGAGAGCTTTCTACAATGTCATGCTCCGACTCTGATCGCTGCGGATAGCCGGCCAGTCCATCCTTTTGACGCAGAGTGTCAAAGTCCTTGCGTCCAGTCAGAATCTTGTGAACGTAGGACTGGTGACCGGTGTCAAAAATGATGCTGTCGTTTGGTGAGTCAAACACTTTGTGGATGGCAATTGTGGTTTCTACCACTCCCAAATTTGGGCCCAAGTGGCCACCAGTTTTGGCAACTTTGGCAATAAGGAATTCTCTGATTTCCTTGGCAAGGTCAAGTAGCTGCTGGTGCGTAAGGCCCTTCAGGTCCTTGGGCCCGTTAATCGAATCTAGAATTGCCATCTTTGTTCCAACTTCTTTGTCGGTGCTTCTATTCCTAGGCCGAAACCAGAGATCGCAGTACGTACTGCAAGATGCCACCGTGTCTAAAGTAGTCGGCTTCTCCCGGGGTATCAATGCGCAGCACAGCATCAAACTGAACCTCAGCCTTACCGGCGGCTGAATGAGCTGATGGCTTGGCTGTGACTTTCAGAGTTTTCGGGGTGATGCCGGCATTGAGGGCGTCGACACCTTCAATTTCGAAGATTTCTGTTCCATCAAGACCCAAGCTCTCAGCCGAGCTGCCAGCCGGGAACTGCAAAGGTAAAACACCCATTCCAATTAGGTTGCTGCGGTGGATGCGCTCAAAGCTTTCGGTGATCACGGCTCGGACGCCAAGCAAACTTGTACCCTTTGCGGCCCAGTCTCTTGAAGATCCGGAACCATATTCTTTTCCGGCCAAGATCACAAGTGGTGTTCCTGCAGCTTGGTAGTTCTGACTTGCGTCATAGATAAACGATTGGGCGCCGTCAGCGGTTGTGAAATCTCTGGTGTACCCACCCTCAACATTGTCAAGCAACTGGTTGCGAAGACGGATGTTTGCAAACGTTCCTCGAATCATCACCTCGTGGTTTCCGCGACGAGATCCGTAGCTGTTGAAATCAACTCGTGAAACGCCGTGGTCAGTGAGGTACTTTCCAGCTGGTGAGTCTCCCTTGATCGAACCGGCCGGGCTGATGTGGTCAGTAGTCACTGAATCACCAAGTTTGGCTAGAACTCTCGCGCCACTTATGTTGGTGACAGGAGCCGGTTTCATGCTCATACCGTCAAAGTACGGAGGTTTTCTAACGTAGGTTGATTTTGCATCCCACGCGAAAGTGTCTCCGGTTGGAGTCTTTAGTGACTGCCAACGCTTGTCGCCTTCGAATACGCCCGCATACTGCTTGGTAAACATTCCTGAGTTGATCGATGAGTCGATTGTGTCCTGGACTTCTGCAGGAGTCGGCCAGATGTCCTTCAGATAAACCTCAGAACCATCTGATCCTGTTCCCAGCGAGTCCTTTTCAAAATCAAAATCCATGGTGCCAGCAAGTGCGTAAGCGATAACCAGCGGAGGTGAAGCCAGGTAGTTCATCTTCACGTCAGGGTTGATGCGGCCCTCAAAGTTTCTGTTTCCAGAAAGCACCGCTGTCACAGCCAAGTCGTTGGCGTTAACAGCATCGGAGATTTCCTGATCTAGTGGACCAGAGTTTCCAATACAAGTAGTGCAGCCATAACCAACAAGCTGGAACCCAAGTGCATCAAGGTCCTTTGTGAGTCCTGACTTGTCGTAGTAGTCGGTGACCACCTTTGAGCCAGGCGCTAGTGAGGTCTTTACCCACGGCTTGGCCTTTAGGCCCTTTGCCACTGCTTTTCTAGCCAACAGACCAGCTGCCAACATCACAGATGGGTTTGAAGTGTTGGTGCACGAAGTGATGGATGCAATACTCACGTGACCGTGGTCCATTGCAAACTCTTTGCCCTTTACCTGTGCTGGGTTAGATGCGACGTTCGCGTATGCCTTTATGTCCTCTGAGAACTGTCGCTTGGAGGAAGAAAGTTCAATTCGATCCTGAGGGCGTTTCGGTCCAGCAATAGATGGAACAACAGTTGAAAGGTCCAGCTCTAGGTACTCGCTGTAGCGAGGCTCAATTGATGCATCGTGCCAAAGACCCTGCGCCTTGCTGTAGGCCTCCACCAGTGCGATCTCTTCTTCGGATCTTCCGGTAAAGCGCAGGTAATCGAGAGTCACAGAATCAATTGGGAAAATTGCAACAGTTGAACCAAACTCGGGGCTCATGTTTCCAATCGTTGCTCGGTTAGCTAAAGGCACCGAGGCAACACCAGCTCCGTAGAATTCAACAAACTTGCCAACGACGCCGTGCTTTCGAAGTTGCTGGGTGATGGTTAGAACAACGTCGGTTGCAGTTGCTCCCATAGGGATCTGGCCGGTTAGTTTAAATCCAACTACCTTTGGAATCAGCATCGAAACTGGTTGACCCAACATGGCAGCCTCGGCTTCAATACCTCCAACACCCCAACCAAGCACGCCAAGGCCGTTGACCATCGTGGTGTGTGAATCGGTACCAACGCAAGAATCCGGGTAGGCCTGCAAAACTCCATCAACTTCTCGGGTCATCACGGTACGCGCAAGGTATTCAATGTTTACCTGATGGACAATTCCTGTGCCTGGAGGGACCACTTTGAAATCGTCAAATGCCATCTGGCCCCAACGAAGGAACTGATAACGCTCCGCGTTTCTTTGGTACTCGTACTCCACGTTGCGCTCAAATGCATCAGGAGAACCTGCAACATCGATTACTACAGAGTGGTCAATAACTAGTTCCGCGGGAGCAAGCGGATTGATTTTCTTCGGGTCTCCCCCGAGATCAACCATCGCTTCACGCATGGTCGCAAGGTCAACTACACAAGGCACACCAGTGAAGTCCTGCATAATCACTCGTGCCGGTGTGAACTGGATCTCGGTGTCTGGCTCTGCCTTAGGGTCCCACTCGATGATCGATTTGATGTGGGAGGCGGTGACGTTAGCGCCGTCTTCGGTGCGCAAGAGGTTCTCGAGCAGAATCTTTAGGCTGTAGGGCAAGGTCTTGGCATCAAGCTTGGACATGTCAAAGATTCGGTATTTCTTACCCGAAACCTCTAGCTCGCGCGCGACTTTGAAACTATCCACCTTGGACATCTACTACTCCCTTTATGTACCTAGACCCGATGGGTCAACAGGTCTAAAAATACCATCCCTAGCGAGGCTTTAAAACGGTGGCCCTAAGCATCAGCCAGGTGCAGACAATAACCAGCGCGTATAGCGGTGGCCCCATAGCCACCCTTGCTGTTGCCAGAAGTTCAGTGTTTCCAGCAAAGTAAAGAGGTAGCTGGACTATGAGTCTCAGGCTAAAAAACCCGACCCAAAAGGCCGTGACAGCTGAGTAAATCGTCAAAACCTTCCGGTTCTTGCGCCAGCTCATATCGTGCCCGCGAAGGACCTCAACCAAAACCCCAATGATTGGCCAACGAACCAGAATTGAAATCAGCAGCACCGATCCATAGACGGCGTTGGTGATAAATCCCGGAATAAAGTAGTCAACGGCTTGTCCGCCTTCTCGAAGAGCAAGCCAAGCTGCGAATCCAACTGCCAGCGCACCGATCAATGCACTGGAAGCTGATTTTCGAGTGATGAGTCGGTAGAGAATAAACAAAGCTGAGGTTCCCCCAGCCAGTGCTACCGAGATCAAAGCTTCGCCAGTTAGAGCAAAGCTTGAGCCAAACAAAACACTTGGCAGTATCGTCTCGACAACGCCAAGCCAGCCACCCATTCCGGCCAGGAGGGACTTGCGATCAAATTGTAAGTTGCCATTTTCGGCGCTCACGCCAAGTCTCTTGGCTGCTGAGTCACGAATCTCCTCATTGGCCATTAGGAAATTACCTTCTTGGCCGCTGCTGGAGCAGTTAGTTGAAGCAATTCCTTTGGCGGCATCGGGCTCACGCCTCGCATAACAACAACTGATCGAAAAATGTCAATCATGTAGGTCATGGCCAAAGTATCTGCAAGAGCCAAACCAGAAATGACTCCTCGAAGGAACCACTTGGGTCCATCCACTCCAATGAACTTGGCTAATCTGAATCCACCATCTCGGGTCGGTATCTGAGCGTTTAGCTCAGGACCCAGTGGCCCAACCACAGTTTCGGTCTTTCCGTTTTGAGCTTGAATCGACTGATCAAGCGTTGCTCTAATTTCGTGCCAGATTCCCTCACTGGCTGGTGCACTGAAAGCCTGCAGCTGGATTGATGAGCCTTTGTGATCAATAGTCAGGGCAACAATTCGACTGGATGCCTCCTCGACTTCTAGCTTTAGAGTGACATCTTCCCGAATTGGAACTTGTAGCGCACCGAAATCAACGGATGGCTTTAGCTGAATAACCTCAGCTGAATCAAACGGGCCAGCAGTGACCCGATCGACGGGTGCTGATTTGGATTTTCCGTACTCGAGCATTTACGCTCGACCACTCGAACCGAAACCGGTCTCACCGCGTTCGCTGTCAGGAAGCTTCTCCACGGCAACAAACTTTGCCTTTTCAACTGCCTGGATCAATAGCTGGGCAATACGATCTCCAATTGCAATTTCGAAGTCAGTGTCTGAGCTGTTGTACAAAATCACCATGATCTCGCCGCGGTAACCCGCATCGATGGTTCCAGGGGTATTCAAAACTGTGATGCCGTGTTTTACGGCAAGACCTGATCTTGGGTGAACTAAACCTACGTAGCCATCCGGCAGAGCAATCGAAACCCCTGTCGGCACCAGCAGCCTTGAGCGGGCTGGAATTGTAACAGCAACCGAAGAACGCAGATCG